>JANOLC010000354.1:0-3196 GCA_031419575.1 Burkholderiales bacterium
GCCCATGGCACTACTTGTTCCATCTGTTCAAGGAGCACTTGCTTGCGGGTCTTCTCGAGATTCAGATCCAACTTCAAAGCGTCTTGTTTCATGCTATATATTTTATAGCGAATGGCAAATTCATCAGCATGATTCAGGGGGCGTTATGCAGAATTTTCTTAACCCAAAAGTGGGTTCGATCCCCGCCAGCCGCACCAAAAAGTCAATCAACGCCTGACTTCAACGCCAACGCCGCTTGATACAGCTCATTGCGTGGCAGGCCGGTGATGTCAACGGCCAGTTTCACGGCGGTTTTCAGCGGCAATTCGGCCAGCAATAATTTCAGAACTCGATGGTCTGAACCCGTTTCTGCTTGTGCAGATGCCGGGTGCAACACCAACGCAAACTCACCACGCAGGCGATTGGGGTTGGCTTCTAGCCAAGCTGGGAAGTCCTTGCAGGCCAGCGTTGCGACTTCTTCAAATTGCTTGGTCAGCTCACGCCCAATGGTGATGTTGCGGTCACCCAAAACGGCCAACGCAACGGCCAGCGCCTCAATGCGATGCGGGGCTTCCAACAAAACAACACTGCGCAACTCCAGGGCCAAAGCCTGCACCGCATGCGTGCGCTCTCCGGCCTTGGAGGGCAAAAACCCAACAAACACAAAGCCGGCTGTGGTCTCACTGGCGCTGGCAATGCCCGCCACGCTCAACGCCGTGGTCACACTACTGGCACCCGGCAGCGGCACCACTCGGCTGCCGCGCGCGCGCACCGCTGCCACCAAGCGTGCGCCGGGGTCGCTGACGGCGGGTGTGCCCGCATCGCTGACATAGGCAACGCGCTGGCCTTGCACCAAACGCTCAATCACCGTGTGCGAGGCCTCGGCTTCGTTGTGCTGGTGCACGGCAACCAATTGAGATGCGGTTTTATCTATGCCATAAGCCCGTAACAAGGCTTGCGTATGGCGTGTGTCCTCGCAGGCTACGGCATCAGCCATTTGCAGCACATGCAGCGCGCGCAAGGTGATATCCGCCAAATTGCCGATGGGTGTGGCCACCACATACAAGGCGGCTTGCGGATAATGTTGCGAGGCCGCAGCATCGTGGGCAGCGACCAGAGCGGCGGCATAACTGGCGGAAAAAGCAGAACTCAAACCATGTTCCCCAAAACAAAATTAACCGTTAAAACGCCCACGACTAAGCAGGCAGGTGATGCGGCTGAAAACCAGGCTTTGCAGTATCTACAGCGCGCGGGCCTGATGCTCATCGTGCGCAATTATCGAACCCCCGGACGCGGTGGCGGTGAAATTGACCTCATCATGCGTGAAGCCGACGGCACCCACGTGTTTGTCGAGGTGCGAAAGCGCGCCACCGCCAGCCACGGTGGTGCAGCAGCCAGCGTCAGCTTCACCAAGCAGCGGCGCATTGTGTTTGCAGCGCGCTATTACCTGATGAATTTGCGCGAGCCACCGCCCTGCCGTTTTGATGTGGTGTGCGTGGATCTGGAGGGTGTGCAGTGGCTAAAGGCTGCGTTTGATGCGAGTTGACCGCTAACATTTGCTTGCACATTTGACCCCAACCTGCACACGCCGCACACACACCATGCACGGTTATCATCATTGCCATGCTTGAGCAACGTATAGAACAACACTTCATCGACAGCGCCGACCTGAAATACCAGTCGGCGCAAATTTTAAGCAAGCCTATTGCGGCGGCTGTGCAAGCCATCCTGGCGTGCGTGACCAGTGGTGGCAAGGTGCTGGCTTGCGGCAATGGTGGCTCGGCCTCAGATGCCCAGCACTTTGCGGCCGAATTTGTGGGGCGTTTTGAGCGCGAACGGCCCGAGCTGGGGGCCATTGCGCTGACCACCGACTCATCCATCATCACCGCCATCGCCAACGATTACGATTTTTCGCATATTTTTTCACGACAAGTGCGGGCGCTAGGGTCACCGGGCGATGTGTTGTTGGCCATCACCACCAGTGGCAACTCGGCCAACGTGCTGGCCGCGATTGAAGCCGCTCATGAACGTGAAATGACGGTTGTAGCCCTAACCGGACGCGGTGGCGGCAAGATGAACCTGGCTTTGCGCGACACCGACGTTCATATCTGCGTGCCCCACGACCGAACCGCACGCGTGCAAGAGGTCCACATTTTGGCGTTGCACTGCATTTGCGATGCGGTAGACACCCAATTACTTGGCGAACAGGACATCCCCACATGACCCCCACACAAACCACGCCTCAACCCCCTCCTCCAACCACGTGTGGCAACCTGCTTCGCCAAGCCGCCCTAGCGATTTGCGTTGTCGGCACTTTGAGCGCCTGTGTCCCTGTGATTCTGGGCGGCGTGGTGATGAGTGGTTTCGTGGCCACCGACCGCCGCACCTCGGGCACCCAGTTAGAAGATGAAGGTATAGAGTTGCGGGCGTCCAGTCGAATTCGTGAAGGCTTGGGTGATCGGGTTCATTTCAACGTCAACAGCTACAACCGTCAAGTGCTGCTAACCGGTGAGGCTCCCAATGCACAAGACAAGCAGTTGGTGGAACAAATTGTGTCCAAGGTGGACAACGTGCGCGCCATCGTGAATGAGATCGCGGTGCTGGGCAATACGACCCTGCCGCAACGCTCGTCGGATGCTTTGGTCACGGGCAGAGTACGCGCCAGCCTGGTCGATGCCAAGGACTTGTACGCCAACGCGTTCAAGATCACCACCGAACGCGGCACCACCTACATGATGGGCCGGGTCACCCAGCGCGAGGCTGACCGTGCCACCGAGATTGCGCGTGGTGTGACTGGCGTACAAAAAGTAGTGCGTATTTTCGAGATCATCAGTGAAGATGAGCTGAAGCGGCTGTTGCCTCAGCCTGCACCGGGCGATGTGAAAAAATAAATCGCGCTTCTCAGCGCAATATGCCCCGTAGAACAGCCCCTCTTGGGGCTTTTTTATTTGAGGCGTTTGATCAGACTGGAGGTGTCCCAGCGCCGACCGCCCATCTGTTGAACGTCGGCATAAAATTGGTCCACCAACGCGGTCACTGGCAGCCGAGCGCCGTTGCGCTTGGCTTCATCGAGCACCAGCCCCAGATCTTTGCGCATCCAGTCCACGGCAAAACCGAAATCAAACTTGTCGGCCACCATGGTTTTGCCACGGTTGTCCAACTGCCAACTTTGAGCAGCACCTTTGCCGATCACGTCCAGCACCTGGTTCATGTCCAG
>JANOLC010000355.1:0-2628 GCA_031419575.1 Burkholderiales bacterium
CTGGGTTGGGCGTGCGGCCCGCTTTGTATTCACGCAAAAATTCGGCAAAGACGCGGTCTTTGTATTCGGCAGCGAAGTTGACGTGTTCAATCTCAATGCCAATCACGTCGGCCACCGCAGCGGCATCCACGAAGTCGGTGTTGGACGAGCAGAATTCGTCTTTGTCGTCACCCTCCCAGTTCTTCATGAAGATGCCAACGACCTCGTGCCCCTGCCGCTTGAGCAGGTACGCCGTCACGGCGGAGTCCACCCCGCCACTCAGGCCGACTACCACCCGTTGCTTTATTTGATATTGCTTATCCATAAGGATGGATTATCCCAGCGCTGGGCAAAAAGATCAGGCAGCGGGTGCAAACATCGCCTGCAAAACCCCCAGCGTTTTCTTGAGTGTGGCACCGTGCACGGCGCCTTCACGGCGAACCAGCCGCACTTTGTCCAGCGTGCGGATTTGATCCAGCAAGATTAACCCGGTCTTGCCGTTGAAGGTAACGGGCACCCGAAACCCGGCGGAACGCGAGCCAGTGGTCATCGGGGCGACGATCACGGTGCGCAAATGGTTGTGCATTTCTGGCGGTGAAATCACCACGCAGGGCCGTATTTTTTGAATTTCGCTGCCGACGGTGGGGTTCAGTTGTGCCAGCCAAATCTCCCCGGTGACGAGTTGTGTGGGCATTACCATTTCAGGTCTTTGTCATTGGCATTGGTAAATTCGGGCCATACCAAGCTGTCATCTGCAGACTCGGCAATGCACTGGCTGTCAGTGGCCCATCCTTCGCGCGGGCTTCGCTTGATGGGGCGGATTTCTATCACGCCATTTTTGACTTGCAGATCGGCAGCATCAAGCAAGCCCGTTTGTTCAAGAATGGGTTTGGGGATGAGGACGCCTTTGGAGTTGCCCATGGTGCGGATGGCGACTTGCATGGTTTTCCTTATGTGGGAAGCACAATGTTAGCACTGATGCAGTGATATTCTTGGCTTTTTTGTGAGCCGGAGTGGTTGAGTCTGGCCTTGTTGCCGCCACTGTGACGCTGGGTTTCCATCGTGTTTCCATGCTTGATTATGAACGGCTAAATCAGGCCTTTTTGGGGCTAAAAACACGCGCCAAGGCATGGAAACCCCGAGTGAAACCTTGAGGAAAGTCATGTAAGCTCAGGGTCAGAATTTATCAACCAGTCCAGGAGTTACTACATGCTGATTGGCATACCCACCGAGACCACTGTGGGGGAAACCCGTGTCGCGGTCACCCCCGAGACGGCTAAAAAACTCAAAGGCCAGGGCCACACCATCCGCATCCAGTCCGGTGCAGGCATTGCTGCCAGCGTGACCGATGAGGCCTATATGGCCGCAGGTGCGGAGATCACCGATGCCGCTGGTGCTTATGCCTGCGATCTGGTGCTGAAGGTGCGCGGCCCGTCAGACGTGGAGGCCGTCCAGATGAAGCCTGGCACCACTGTGGTCGGCATGCTCAACCCCTTTGACGCACTGGGTCTGCAACGTCTGGCCACAGCCGGGCTGACTGGCTTTGCACTGGAAGCGGCACCCCGCACCACCCGTGCCCAAAGCATGGACGTGTTGTCAAGTCAGGCCAATATTGCGGGTTACAAAGCAGTGATGATTGCGGCTGACAAATACCAGCGCTTCTTCCCCATGCTGATGACGGCGGCGGGTACCGTTAAGGCCGCTCGCGTTGTAATCTTGGGCGTGGGAGTGGCAGGCCTGCAAGCCATTGCCACCGCCAAGCGCCTGGGCGCGGTGATTGAAGCGTCAGACGTGCGTCCCAGCGTGAAAGAGCAGGTTGAATCCCTAGGTGGTAAATTCATTGACGTGTCGTACGACACGCCCGAAGAAAAAGAAGCCGCCGTGGGTGTGGGCGGTTATGCCAAGCCCATGCCGCAAAGCTGGCTGGACCGCCAAAAGTTGGAGGTTGCCAAGCGGGTGGCGCAGGCGGACATCGTGATATCAACCGCGTTGATTCCCGGTCGCCCAGCGCCCACGCTGATTACCGAGGACATGGTCAAGAGCATGAAGCCGGGCTCGGTCATCGTGGACATCGCCGCCGGAAAAGGCCCGAACGGCGGCGGCAACTGTCCGATTTCAGAGGCCGACAAAACTGTGGTGAAACACGGCGTGACCCTGATCGGCGAGACCAACCTGGCCGCGCTGGTGGCGGCAGACGCCTCTGCGCTGTACGCCCGCAACGTGATCGACTTCCTCAAACTTATCATCAACAAGGAAGGCGCGCTGCATATCGATATGGAAGATGACATCGTCGTGGCCTGTTTGATGGCGCAAGGTGGCGAAGTCCGCCGCAAGTAAATTCTGCGGCGAAATCAAACGCAAGCAAGCGAACGCGATAAGGAGAAAAAAATGGACATCGTTTCCCCCACCATCACCAACCTGATCATCTTTGTACTGGCCATCTACGTGGGTTACCACGTGGTGTGGACGGTCACGCCCGCGCTGCACACGCCCTTGATGGCGGTGACCAACGCCATCTCGGCCATCGTCATCGTCGGCGCCATGCTGGCCGCGGCGTTGACCGAAACATGCAATGCGCGGCAAGGCAGGTTTGTCTTTCAGCCAGACCCAAGCTACCAAGGCGCCAAACATCGGTACGGTGGCATTCAA
>JANOLC010000356.1:0-3625 GCA_031419575.1 Burkholderiales bacterium
AGCGCTCCCATGCGCGCCATGACCGAGTGGCGCCGGCGATTGCGGCTGACCGGAAAATTTGAACCAGGCAAGCTGATGCTGTTCTTCGGTGCCCGTACCCAGCAAGAGCTGCCGTACTTTGGTCCTCTACAAAATTTACCCAAAGATTTCATCGACATCAACTTCGCCTTTAGCCGCACCCCCGGCCAGCCCAAGCGCTATGTGCAGGACCTGATGCGCGAGCGCGCCGCCGATGTGGGTCAACTTCTGGCTGACCCCAACACGTTTCTCTACGTGTGTGGCCTTAAAAGCATGGAAGAAGGTGTGCTACTGGCGTTGCGCGACGTGGCGCAGCAGGCGGGGCTCAACTGGGAAACGGTGGGTGCTGCGCTCAAACGGGAAGGGCGACTGCACCTGGAGACGTATTGAGGGCTTCGCGTCATAAGTACGTCCCGAAAGCAAAAAAAGGCACTGTTTTTACAGTGCCTTTTTTCATTTAACTGGTGGTCGTAGGTGGATTTGAACCACCGACATCAGCATTATGAATGCTGCGCTCTAACCAGCTGAGCTATACGACCGAAAGACCAAGATTATAGCGATTTGCGGCGCCGCTTTTCCGGGCGGATCATTGATGCGTGAAGATGGCCTTGCGTTTGTTCACGAAGGCGTCCATGCCTTCCTTCTGGTCACTGGTGGCGAACAAGGCGTGGAACATGCGACGCTCAAACATGATGCCGTCAGACAGGCCGCCCTCAAACGCGCGGTTGATCGATTCCTTGGCCGCCATCACCGCAAGTTGTGAGTAATCACTGATCATCAAAGCCGCGCCCAGCGCCTCATCCATCAGTTTGTCCAGTGCTACCACGCGGCTGACCAGGCCAGAGCGTTCGGCTTCCGTGGCGTCCATCATGCGCCCGGTCAAGGCCATGTCCATGGCTTTGGCTTTGCCGACGGCACGGGGCAGACGCTGAGTTCCCCCCGCGCCGGGGATGACGCCCAGCTTGATCTCGGGCTGGCCAAATTTGGCGTTGTCTGCGGCAATGATGAAGTCGCACATCATCGCCAGCTCGCAGCCGCCACCCAGGGCAAAACCGCTCACAGCGGCAATCACGGGCTTGCGCACGCTGCGGATAATTTCCCAATTGCGAGTGATGTAGTCGCCCTTGTACACATCGGCAAAGGTGTAGGTGGCCATCGCGCCGATGTCGGCACCGGCGGCAAAGGCTTTTTCGCTGCCGGTGATGATCATGCAGCCAATGGCGGCGTCAGCGTCAAAGGCTTTGAGGGCAGCGCCCAGCTCCGTCATCAATTGCTCGTTGAGGGCATTGAGCGCCTTGGGGCGGTTCAGCGTGACGATGCCGACTTTGCCGCCCTCGGTGCGCACGGTGATCATTTCATAAGCGGGTGTATTGGCGGTCATGGCAACTTCGGTAGTGTGAGGATGCGTGCACTATAACGAACCCCAACAACGAGATATCCAAGGGAAATCATTAACCGACTGATCGGTCGGTTAATGGTAAATTGAACGCTAAACCACAATACTCTGCCATGCATCAGAAAGATAAACCTATGTCCGCCGCCACCGCCGCCCCCACCGTCTTATATGCCGACCTGGGCACCGTCGCCCTCGTCACCCTCAACCGCCCACAAGCCCTGAACAGCTTCACGCGCCAGATGCACCGCGATTTGTGGGCAGCGCTGGACCAGGCCGAGGCCAACCCGGCCATTCGCGCGCTGGTCATCACCGGTGCTGGGCGCGGTTTTTGTGCCGGGGCAGATCTGGCCGAGTTTGATTTCGAGCCCGGTGATGACCTGATTGCCCGCGCCGACCCCGGCCCGGTGATTGACCAGGCCTTCAACCCTACAGCCCGGCGGCTGCAAAACCTGCGCATGCCCACGGTGGCGGCGGTGAACGGCGTGGCGGCCGGTGCCGGTGCCTCGTTTGCCATGGGTTGCGACATTGTGATTGCCGCACCCACTGCCAGCTTCATCCAAGCCTTCAGCAAAATCGGGCTGATTCCCGATGCGGGTGGTACCTGGCTGCTGACCGAGCGTTTGGGCCTGGCGCGTGCTACCGCTTTAGCAATGACCGGCGACAAACTGGGCGCGGTGCAAGCCAAGGAGTGGGGCATGATTTGGGACGTGAATGAGGACTGCGTTGCCGCTGCCACCGCCATGGCGCACAAGCTGGCTGCCATGCCGACCAAGGCGCTGGTCGCCACTCGCCACATTCTGAAGGGCAGCACCACCCGTACCTTCACCCAACAGCTCGATGTGGAGCGCGATACCCAGTCCGCCATGGGCAAGACCCACGATTACATTGAAGGTGTGATGGCGTTCCGCGAGAAGCGCCCGGCGCAATTCAAGGGGGAATGACCGTGACTGATTCCGCGCGCCAACTTGCCGCCCAAGTGGGCCGAACCCTGTTTGCAGTGGACGTGGCCTCCAAAGACACCATGAGCATGGAGTTACTCACCTGCGAGCCGGGTCGCGCCGTGATCCGCATGGTGGTGCAGCCCCTGCACTTGAACGGCCACCAGATTTGCCACGGCGGCTTCATCTTCACGCTGGCCGACTCCACCTTTGCGTTTGCCTGCAACAGCCACAACAAAAATGCGGTGGCAGCAGGCTGCAGTATTGAATTCCTCAAGCCTGGCCACCTGGGCGACGTGTTGACCTGCGAAGGCCTTGAGCAAACCCTGCAAGGCCGCCACGGTATTTACGACATGCGGGTGACGAATCAAAAAGACGAGGTTATCGCCATGTTTCGGGGCAAGAGTGCCCAGATTGCTGGCACGGTTGTGCCGATATAGCAGAGACCCATTTCTATGAGCGCCACCCCCTCATCCCGCCACTTTGCCCTGGAACCCATTGAGAAAGCCAGCATTGACGAGCTGCGCGCCCTGCAGCTCAAGCGCCTTAAAAGCACACTGCAACACGCCTATGACAACTCGCCCGTGTACCGCGCCAAGTTCGATGCGGCGGGCGTGCATCCGTCAGATTGTCAATCACTCAGTGATTTGGCCAAATTCCCGTTCACCACCAAAAAAGACCTGCGCGACAGCTACCCGTTCGGCATGTTCGCCGTGCCCCGCGAGCAATGCGCCCGCATTCATGCGTCCAGCGGCACCACGGGCAAGCCGACGGTGGTGGGCTACACCAAAAATGACATTGACATGTGGGCCAGCATGGTGGCGCGCAGCATCCGGGCGGGGGGTGCACGGCCGGGTGACCTGGTCCATGTGTCTTATGGCTACGGCTTGTTTACTGGTGGCCTGGGGGCCCACTACGGCGCTGAGAAACTGGGCCTGACGGTGGTGCCGTTTGGCGGCGGGCAGACCGAACGCCAGGTGCAGCTGATGGTGGATTTCAAGCCCGACATCATCATGGTCACGCCCAGTTACATGCTGGCCATTGCCGATGAGTTTGAGCGCCAGGGCATGAGCGCAGCAGATTCATCGGTTCGCATTGGCATCTTTGGGGCCGAGCCCTGGACCAACGACATGCGCCTGGCCATTGAGCAGCGCATGGGGATTGATGCCGTCGATATTTATGGCCTGAGCGAAGTCATCGGCCCGGGCGTGGCCAGCGAATGCATTGAAACCAAAGACGGCCCCACCATCTGGGAAGACCATTTTTACCCCGA
>JANOLC010000357.1:0-5610 GCA_031419575.1 Burkholderiales bacterium
AGCCAGCAGCAGGCGGGTGGCCATGGAAGAAATACCTTTGATCATTGGGTGAACCTGGAGTCAGGAGGCGCTGGGGTTGAATCGGCTGAAGGGCCTGTCAAAAACTGCAAAAGTGCCTGCACCGTCTCCTGGGGGCGTTCCATCAGCACCATGTGGCCGGCGTCCTCAATCACCCTAAGTTGAGCCGATGGGGCAAGGCGCTGCATGGCCACGTGTTGCACCGGGCTGGCCCAGGCATCCTGGCGGCCGCACAGCAGCAGCGTGGGAAAACTATGGCGCACCAATTCGACCAGCACCGGGCTGGCATCGGGCCGGGTGAGCAATGCACTGAGTTGCAAGGCAAAACGCTCAGCCGACTTGCGGGCGAACATGTCGATGATGGGGTTGATCAGCGCAACATCGCCAACGCGTTGTGGGTGCACCATGCCTGTGACCCATTCAGCACACATCGCGCGCACACCTTGCGTCTTGGCCACGTCAAGCAGGGCCAGGCGCCCGGCGTGCTCCTTCGCGCCTGCTTCGCCCGCCGCCAATGGCAAATAGCCGGTGTCCATCAAGATGAGTTTTTGCACCCGCTGCGGGGCCAGGCGCACCAATTCGAGGGCCACACGACCGCCCATCGAATGACCCGCCAAAACAAATTTCGGTGGTGCCACGGCCAGCGCGCGTTGCGCCATGGCGGTGATGGTACCGGCGTCGCCGTAGTCCACCACCTGGCAAACCACACCGGCTGCCTGCGCCGCGGTTGACGCGGTCAGCGGTTGCCAGAACGCGTCGTCGCACATCAGGCCGGGTAGCAGCAGCAAATGATTTGTAGCAGGCATGTGGTTTATTCGTGCGCTCTTGTGCGTATGGTTAGAAATTGGGCTTTGGAACGGGTTGAATTCTGCCCCGGTTGCGCAGCGGCTGAAAGTCGCTTGCACGGCTAGCAGATAGAACAAACACTGATATCTATTGGCTGGCTATGCCAATAAACTAGTGTTATGGATCTCAAACAGCTTGAATACTTTGTACATGTGGCCGAGCTGGGCAGCTTTACCCGCGCCAGCATTGCGCTCAACATTGCCCAACCCGCACTCAGCCGCCAGATTCGTCTGCTGGAGGTGGAACTCCGCCAAAACCTGCTAACCCGTAACGGGCGTGGTGCCACACCCACCGCAGCGGGCAAGTTGCTGTTGGAGCACGGGCGTGGCATCCTGCACCAGGTGGCGCTGGCACGCCAAGAGCTGAGCACAGCGCGCGGCGCGCTGGCGGGCAAGGTGTCCATCGGCCTTCCGCCTAGCCTGAGCAAGCTGATCACCGTGCCACTGACCCACGCGTTTCGCAAGGAGCTGCCTCAAGCGCAGTTGACGTTGACCGAGGGCTTTAGCGTGCTGATGTTTGAGGGCCTGCGCCTGGGCAACCTGGACATGGCCGTGTTGTACAACCCCGACAAGTCGCCTGAGCTGGAGATGTCTTTGTTGCACGAGGAAGAGCTGGTGTTGATCTCCCCTCGTACCAGCGTGAAAGCAGCGGTTACCAAAAAAGACCCGCAAGTGTCGCTGGCCGAAATTGCTGATTTGCCCCTGATTTTGCCGAGCCGCCCCAACGCGTTTCGTATTCTGATTGAAGGTGAAATGATAGGCATAGGCTGCCGCCCAAACATCACGCTGGAGGTGGACGGCTTGAACGCCATTCTGAACCTGGTGAAGGAAGGCCTGGGCCACGCCGTGTTGCCGAGCTATACGCTGAGCAATTTTGACAATGCTGCTCCATTTTTGGTGCGCAAAATTCACACCCCGCGCATCCTGAGCCGCCTGGAACTGGTCTGGTCCGCCCGCCGCCCGACCACTGAGACGCACAAGAAAGCACTGGGTGTGGTGCGATCTGTAGTGGCCTCAGCTATTGCATTGACACATATCTCCTAGTGCGCGAACAGCCTTGCCGCAAGGACATTCACTTTGCATACTCTCCTAAATTCCATCACTCAGTTACTATGAAATTTATAGCATACAAATCAATACTGACGGGGACTTTTGGCACTTTTTTCATCACAATGACGCTGGCGCAGGCCCCTGGCGGCGTGGCAGCCAACTATCCAGCCAAACCGATCAAGCTGCTGGTGCCCTTCACGCCTGGTGGCTCGACCGACATTTTGGCGCGCGCAATTGGTGTTGAGCTGACCAAAGCCTGGGGCCAACCGGTGGTGATTGAAAACCTGGCGGGTGCAGGCGGAAGTATTGGGGCTGACAAGGTGGCCAAGTCCAGCGCAGACGGCTACACACTGCTGATGGGCCACATTGGCACGCTGGCGGTGAACCCGTCGCTGTACCCCGCCCTACCCTATGACCCGGTCAAGAGTTTTGCCCCTGTGGCCTGGGTGGCCAGCGTGCCCAACGTGCTGGTGGTGCACCCGTCTGTCAAGGCCAACAACGTCAAAGAACTGGTGGCATTGGCCAAGTCCAAACCGGGCCAGTTGAACTACGGCTCGGGCGGCAATGGCAGCGCAGCCAATCTGGCCACGGAGTATTTCAAGATGCAGACCGGCACCTCGCTGCTGCACATCCCCTACAAAGGCACGGCCCCTGCTGTGACCGACCTGGTGGGTGGGCAAATTCAGGTGCTGTTCACCGGTGCACCGGCTGTGTTGCCGTTCATCAAATCGGGCCAACTGCGCGCGCTGGCTATCTCCAGCGTCAAGCGGCTCGATGCCCTGGCCGACTTGCCCACCGTGGCCGAGGCAGGCTTCAAAGATTTTGAGGCTGACCAGTGGTACGGTGTGGTTGCACCCACGGGCACGCCGCGCGACATCGTGATGAAGCTCAACACGCAGATCAACCAGGCATTGAACGCCCCCGAACTCAAATCCCGCCTGGCCGCGGAAGGTGCCATTGCCACCCCCAACACGCCCGAAGTTTTTGGCAAGCTCATCGTGCGTGAAATCGCTCGCTGGAAGCCAGTCATTCAGTCTGGCCGTGTGAAAGCTGACTAGATCGGCCTGAAATTCTGTTTTTTCCCCGTCAAGCAACCCAAACAAGGAGACATCATGCCAACCACCTTCAAACTCAAGACCCTTCTCAGGCCCCTTCTCGGCGGCGTTGTATTCGCCGTCGCCACCCTGGCCAGCGCCCAGCAGACCGTGCCCATTTTTGGCCTGGTTGAATTGAGCGGTACCGGGGCCACGTCAGGCAGCAACTTTGACAATGGCATCAAGCTGGCCGTCAAGGAGATCAACGCGGCGGGCGGCATTTTGGGTCGCAAAATTGCCTACTTGTCGATGGACACCCAATCCAACCCCGGTGTGGCCAAAGCGCTGGCGCAAAAGGCCATTGACCAGAACGCCTACATCGTGATGGGGCCGGTTTTCTCAGGCTCCATCATGGTCAGCATGGCAAAGACCAAACGCGCTGAAATCCCCAATTTTACGGGCGGTGAAGCAGCGGCCATCACCCAGCAGGGCAACCCCTACGTCTTTCGCACCTCGTTCACGCAAACCACCGCCATGCCCAAAGTGGCCAGCTACATGAACGACACGCTGAAGGCCAAGTCGGTTGACGTGATTTACGTCAACAACGACTTCGGCAAGGGCGGGCTGGACATGATCAAGAAAGAGCTGGAAGCACGCGGCATCAAGGTACCCAACACCATCTCGACCGAGGCGGGCCAGGTGGACTTCAGCGCTGCGGTGCTCAAAGCCAAAGCCTCTGGCAGTGATGCCGTGTTTGTCTACAGCAACGAGGAAGAATCCGCCCGTGCCTTGCGCGAATTGCGCAAGCAGGGTTATGCCAAACCCATCGTGGGCGAGACCGTGCTCACGAGCCAAAAAGTAGTGGAACTCGCCGGTGAAGCCGCCAATGGCGCAATTGCCCACGTGGGCCTGACGGCGGATGCGCCCCAGCCGCTGATCAAGAAGTTCAGCGATGCATTTCAGGCCGAATACAAAGTCAAATCTGACCACAACGGTCTGAAAGGGTACAGCGGTATGTACATCGTGAAAGCGGTGACCGAGAAGGTGGGCAAGTTCGACCCCAAGGCCTTTGCAGCCGCGATGAAAGGCATCTCGCTGGCCGTCAAAGACCACCCTGGCATCCTGATGGACGTGAGTTTTGACGCCCATGGAGACCTGGACCGCGAGAGCTACATGACCAAGGTGGAAAATGGCAAACAAGTCATCAGCGCAATCCTGCCGCCGGTGAACAAGAAATAAGGGTGCTTGCAAATGAGCGACAAGACTTTTGGCCTGGCCGGTGTCATGGGCTGGCCCGTGGGACATTCGCGTTCGCCCAAAATCCACAACCACTGGATTGAAAAATACGACCTGAACGGTGCCTACGTGCTACTGCCTGTGGCACAAGGCAAGCTGGAAGCCGCCATTGCGGGCTTGCCTGCGCTGGGTTTCAGGGGCTGCAACATCACCATACCGCACAAGGTGGACGCGATGGCGCTGGTGAATGAGGTCGATGCCAACGCAAAGCGCGTGGGCGCAATGAACACCATCGTGGTTCAGCCGGACGGCACGCTCAAGGGCTTTAACAACGACGGTTTTGGCTACATCCAGAGCCTGCTTGATGCCAAGCCCGACTGGCGGGCAGACACTGGCCCGGTCACCGTGCTGGGTGCAGGCGGTGCCGCGCGCGCCGTGGTGCTGGCCTTGGCCGACCGGGGAGCCAAGGAAATTCGTTTGTTGAATCGCACCTTTGAGAAAGCCGAGGCACTGGCCAAAGAATTTGGTGGTCCGGTCAAGGCCTATGCCTGGAGCGAGCGCCACACCGCGCTGGCCGATGTGGCCCTGCTGGTCAACACCACCAGCCAGGGCATGCATGGCCAGGCTGCGCTGGAGCTGAACCTGGATGCCCTGCCCGTGCACGCGCTGGTGTCTGACATCATTTACGTGCCGCTGGAAACACCGCTACTGGCTGCGGCGCGCCAACGGGGCAACGCCACCGTCAACGGCTTGGGCATGCTGCTCAACCAAGCCCGGCCCGCGTTTCATGCCTGGTTTGGCGTGATGCCCGAAGTCACCCCCGAGCTGCGGCGCATCATCGAAGCGACTTTGTAAGACAAGCGCAACCGGTCATGCTGGACGCGTCGATCTACACCACCCCCAAGGTGGACTCCCATTGCCACATTCTGGACCCGCAAGGTTATGCCTACGGCCCGGATGTGACCTACCGCCCCGCCGGCCAGGAGACCGGTTCTGCCGACTACTTTGAGCACGTGCTGGATGCCTATGGCGTGCAGCACGCGCTGCTGGTCGGCCCCAATTCAGGCTACAGCCAGGACAACCGCTGCTTGCTGGATGCCATCGCGCGTGGCAAGGGCCGGTTCAAGGGAGTTGCGGTGGTGGCGAATGACACCTCCACAGACCAACTGCAAGTTTTGAAGACACAGGGCATCATCGGCGTGGCGTTCAACGTCGCGCTGCTGGGGCTGGACTATTACCGCGACATCGGCCCGCTGCTGGAACGGCTGGCTGCTCTCAATATGTTTGCGCAAGCCCAGGTGGAGACTGACCAGATGGCGCACTTTGCGCCGGTGCTGATTGACTCAGGCGTGCAAATATTGATCGACCACTGCGGCAGGCCCGACGTAACACAAGGGTTAAGCGGCGCCGGGTTTGCCGCCGTGCTG
>JANOLC010000358.1:0-1839 GCA_031419575.1 Burkholderiales bacterium
CTGACCTGGCCGATGGCGTTCATGGCGTCGTGCGTCAAATAGCGTTGGGCGCAGCCGGTTTCCTGACAAACAAGGCGCACGGCTTCGAGCTTGTTGAGCAGGTCGCCCGCGCTGGTGTTGATGTGCAGCAGGCGATTCACCAGCTTGCCACTGGATTTTTGGACCGCCGTCATGACGGGGGCGTATTGGGGTTTGAGCGCGTAGTCGTAGGTGAGGGCGATGGCATTGATGCCGGGCTGAAAGGCGCGTTCGTCGGCTACACAGTCCACTTTGCGGCCATCAACAAAGACCTTGGGCTGGTAGCGGCGAAGCGATTCGCGGTAGTCCTGGCCGGACATCATGGCGTTGGTGTTCAAATTCATGGTGAATGTCTCTTGAAAACTCTCTTGTTCTGATCTGTTGTGGTGATGTGGTCGATCCGCATTGAAATAGTATCTGACAAACGCCAACCCATTAAAAATACCTGGAAAGAATCCCCATCATGTTGCTAGACGCCCTTGAATCCCAGCTCGTCCTGGTCGATTACCAAACCCGCCTGATGCCCGCCATCTTTGAGAACCCCGCCGTCATCGCCAACGCCGTGCGCCTGGGCCAATTGGCGCGGCTGATGGACGTACCCGTGTGGGGCACCGAGCAAAACCCGTCCAAGCTAGGCGAGAACCTGCCGGACATCCGCGCCTTGTGCGGCCAGACCCTGAGCAAGATGCATTTCAGCGCAGTAGAAGAAGGCCTGGGCGAATGGCTACGCCCACTCGTCAAACCGCAACAGGGTGGCAATGCCCGCAGCCTGCCCAAGCATCTGCAAAAGCCCGCCGCCGGGCCAGAGCCGCGCAACACCATCGTGATTGCCGGGTGCGAAGCCCACGTCTGCCTGCTGCAAACCGCGCTGGATTTGCTGGAAGACGAGTTTGAGGTGTGGGTGGTGACCGATGCCTGCAGCTCCCGCACCGAACGCAACCGCGACGCCGCCTTTGACCGCCTGGCTGGGGCCGGGGCCGAGCTGGTAACGACCGAGATGGTGGCCTTTGAGTGGCTGCGCACGTCGGAGCATGCAGAGTTCAAAGCGGTTCAGGCGCTTATCAAGTGATCCACCCACCATGATCAAACTGCATCAATTCGCCCCAGCCTTTGGTCTGCCCAATGCCAGCCCGTTTTGCATGAAGCTGGAAACCTATTTGCGCATGGTCGCATTGCCCTTTGAGATTGCGCCGCCCTCCATGCGCGATTTCAGCCAGGCCCCCGGCGGCAAGATGCCGTTTATTGAAGACAACGGTAGGTTGCTGGGCGACTCAACCCTCATCGTTGATTACCTCAAGTCCACCTACGGCGACCCGCTGGACGGCTGGCTCAGCATGGAGCAAAAGGCGGTGGCTCTGGCGTGGCAACGGCTGATGGAAGAAAACCTGTACTGGGCGGTGCTGTACTCGCGCTGGGTGGCCCCCGACGGGTGGGCGCTGACCAAGGCCGCTTTTTTTGGCGACATGCGCGTGCCGTTGAAATGGTTTGTGCCCGCGATGGCGCGCCGGTCCATGGTCAAGTCACTGCACGGCCATGGCATGGGCCGCCACACGGCGGCGCAAATAGATGCCATTGGGCAGCGCGACATCACCGCGTTGGCCCACTTTCTGGGCAACAAGCCGTTTTTGATGGGCGATACCTCGTGTTCGCTGGATGCCACGGCCTATGCATTCTTTGCCAACCTGATCTGGGTGCCAGTAGAGTCCGCGCTCAAGCAGCATTGCCAGCAATATCCGCAACTGGAAAAATATTGCCAGCGCATGCGCAGCCGCTACTACGGGTGATAGGGCAGATTGGCAGTATAAAGTGCCTGAAGTCCCC
>JANOLC010000359.1:0-5654 GCA_031419575.1 Burkholderiales bacterium
ACCGTACTCGTTTCAGGTACCGCAGGCACGGGCAAAACCAGCCTTGCAGCAGCCTTCGCAGAGGAAAGTTGCAAACGTGGTGAACGCTGTCTCTACCTGTCCTACGAAGAATCGCCTGGGCAACTTATTCAGAATATGGCCTCCGTAGGTTTTGATCTGGAAAGATGGACAAAAAAGGGGCTATTGAAAATAGTTTCCACCAGGCCTGCTTTTTTTGGCCTGGAGACGCACTTACTCGATTTGTACAAAATCCTTGCGGACTTCAAGCCTACAGCGGTCGTTATAGACCCATTGACAAGTCTCATTGGGCAGGCCGAGACGTCGGAAATCCAGTCCATGCTGACCCGCATGATCGACGCTTTGAAGTCCAAAGGCATCACCGGTGTCTTCACGAGTCTTGTCTCTTCAACTGCCCAAAACGACACCAGCGGTGAAATTGGAGTTTCTTCTTTGATAGACACCTGGATCGTCGTTCGGGAACTCGAAGAAAATGAAGGTAGAAGGCGGACTCGCGGCCTTTACATTGTCAAATCCCGTGGCACAGGACATTCAAGTGATGTTCAAAAAATGATCGTCAGCGATGATGGAATTCACCTGCTCCCCATGGACGATGGTGCGACTGCAGGCACTGACCAGAAAAAGAAAGTTGGCAAAGGTATTAGTGCCAAAAGTAGTTGAATGTAGCAAAGGTGTTTAGCCAATCGGCTCACGTCAGGCACATGGAAAAGTCTCCCCCTAACTTCGTTGTAGGCATTGGCGCCTCAGCCGGGGGTCTCAACGCGTATAAAGCGTTTTTTGACGCCTTGGCTCCTGATACAGGTATGGCATTTGTAGTTATTTCTCACCTTCTCCCGGCAGCCCATAGTCAATTAACAGAGATTTTGTCGCGTCATACAAAAATGACAGTCATGCTTGCATCATCTGGGATGAAGATTCGAGCCAATCAGGTCTATGTGATATGCCCAATGCTGATCTTTCAATGGAGAATGGTGCGTTGCACATTGTTTCCCCGCGCATCAGCAGAAACTCGCAGGTAGATACATTTTTTATCTCACTCGCAACAGCCATGGGCGCACGCGCGGTCGGCATTGTTTTTTCTGGCTACGACGGTGACGGTGCCGAAGGCTGCAAGCGTATCAAGGCAGCAGGGGGGACCACCTTTGCCCAAGACACTTCTGCCGAAGTAAGTGGAATGCCTCTGAGCGCTCGGGCCACGGGCTGTGTTGACTATGTCCTGGAACCTGATGAAATTCCGGCCCAACTGGATAAATTGATAACCAGATTTGAAAGGGGAAATCCCAAGGGGTTATGAGCCTATTGCCGCCACTCGTTTACGGTCATACACCCCTCAATCCACAAAAAAATCCGGAATAAAGTTCTTCGTCCCTGGCGTCACCGAGTACACCTCCAAATCCGTGATGCCATTCGCCGCCAGCACCGTGTCGTCAATGTAGAAGTTACCAGTCGCGGTATTGGCACCGGTCAGGATGAACCAGGCCGCATCCGACAAGATCTCGGGCTTGCGGCACAGCGCAATGTCGACCCCCGGAATCATCTGCATCGCGGCGGTGGCAATTGCGGTGCGGGGCCAAAGGCTGTTCACGCCGATGCCGAATTTCTTGAACTCGCCCGCGTGACCCAGCGTGCACATGCTCATGCCGTACTTGGCCATGCTGTAGGCGGTGTGGTTCTGGAACCAGTGAGTGTGCATGTTCAACGGCGGTGACATGGTCAGCACCTGCGGGTTGCGCCCCGCTTTGGCGGATTTTTTCAGCTCCGCTAGGCAAGCCATGGTGCACAGGTAGGTGCCTCGCGCGTTCACGCCGTTCATCAAGTCGAAGCGCTTCATGGGTGTGGCTTCGGTGCTGGTCAGGCTGATGGCGCTGGCGTTGTTGACCAGAATGTCGATGCCGCCAAAGGTCTCAACGGCTTTGGCCACGGCCGCCATTACCGCGTCTTCTTCGCGGATGTCCACCGCCAGAGGCAAGGCTTTGCCGCCTGCGGCTTCGATCTCTTGGGCAGCGCTGTAGATGGTGCCGGGCAGCTTGGGGTTGGTGTCGGTGGTCTTGGCCACGATGACGATGTTGGCCCCGTCGGTTGCAGCGCGTTTGGCAATGGCCAAGCCGATGCCGCGGGAGGCACCGGTGATGAACAGGGTCTTGCCGTGCAGGCTGCGTGGGGCTGGGGTGGAAGGCGTTGTTTCGCTCATAGCGTTGCTCCTGATGTGAAGGTATTTACTACGATTTATGTAGCAAACTATTGATAGTTGACGGGGACTTCAATCACTTTTTATGGTCAAACCTTGGAGAAGTCGGGTTTGCGTTTCTCCATGAAGGCCATGAAGGCTTCACGCGCGGCGGGCTCTTTCATCATGCGCCCAAAGCTGACAGCTTCTTCCGCGATCTGCTGGGCAATTTGCGGGGCCTGGCCCTTCTTCATCAAGCGCTTGGTTTCGATCAGCGAACTCAGGGGTTTAGCCGCCAACTTGCGCGCCTGAGCCTGGGCCAGGTTGTTGGCCTCAGTGGGCGGCACGATGCGGTTGACCAGGCCCACCTCCAGCGCGGCCTCTGCCATGAAGGGCTCGCCCAACAGCAGGGCTTCGGCTGCGCGGTGGTAACCCATCATCTGCGGTACCAGCAGGCTGGACGCGGCCTCGGGGCACACACCCAGGTTGACGAAGGGCATGGAGAACGCCGCGTTGTCACCCGCGTAGACCAGGTCGCAATGGAACAGCATCGTGGTGCCAATGCCCACCGCCGGGCCACACACTGCCGCCACGATGGGCTTGGGGAAGCTGCTGATGCCGCGCAGAAAACGGAACACGGGCGACTCTTGCGTGCTGCTGGGGCCGTTCAAAAAATCACCAATGTCATTGCCCGCGCTGAAGATGGTGATGGCACCCTGGAACACCACCACACGTATGGCCGCGTCGTCTGTGGCCTGCAGCAGTGCATCGGCCATTGCGCTGTACATGGCCTGGTTGATGGAGTTTTTCTTCTCGACCCGGTTCAGGGTGATGGTCATGACACCGGCTTCGGTGTGGATCAGGATGTCGCTCATGGAGTTTCCTTATTTGAAATCAATGAATGTCAGTCGGTCAGGCGGTCAGTGCTTCGCGCACAAAGTCGAGGCGGTCTTGGCCCCAAAACATATGCTCACCCACAAACATGGTGGGTGCACCAAAGATGCCCCGGCTCACGGCCTCTTGCGTGGCGGCCTTGAGCTGGTCTTTCACGGCCGGCTCATTGGTCAGGGCCAGCATCGCCATGGCGTCAAACCCAGCGGCTTGCAGCACGGCGCCGACGGTGGTGGGGTCATTCATGTTCTTGGCATCCACCCAGATGGCCTGGAACATGGCCCGGCAGTAATCCTCAAACCGCGCATCGTTGCGCATTTGCAGACCCACGGCGGCGCGCATCAGCATGAGGGTGTTGATGGGGAAAAACGGGTTGGCATTGAACGGCACGCCATAACGTTGGGCGAAACGGTCAAAGTCCTTGAAGATGTACGAGCCCTTGGCGGGAATGGTGGCGGGCGAATGGTTGCCCGTGGCCTGAAACACGCCGCCCAGCAGCATGGGTTTCCAGACGATGCTGGCCCCAACTTCGCCGCACAACTTGGGCAACTGCGTGAACGCAAGGTAGGCCGCAGGGCTGCCGAAATCAAAATAGAACTCGACTTGTTGATTCATTGTTGTCTCCTGTTTTGGCTATTCACTCCCTCCCCCGCTGGGGGAGGGTTGGGGTGGGGGCATTTTGCCGCCAAGTCTGAAAGCCCCCATCCCTGCCTTCCCCCAAAGGCGGGAAGGAGGAAAACCATGCAGCATTCCTTGCATGGATACTGACTTTTTCAAAACTTTTCCATCCAAGGCCGCAAATCTAACTCATGCGTCCAGGCATCGCGCGGCTGCTGGTGCAGCATCCAGTAGGCATCCGCAATATGGTCCGGGTTGACGATGCCGTCCAGGTCTTTCAGGGCGTAGCGCTCTGGGAAAGTGTCGCGGATGAAGGCGGTGTCAATCGCGCCATCAATGATGCTGTGCGCCACGTGGATGCCTAGCGGCCCCAGCTCTCGCGCCATGCTCTGGGCCAGGGCACGCAGTGCGTGTTTGGCACCGGCAAACGCGGAAAAGTTGGCGCTACCGCGCAAGGAGGCGGTGGCCCCGGTGAAGATGATGCTTTGAAGCCGTGCGGGGTCGCTGCGCGTCACCATGCGTTTGGCCACCTCGCGGCCATTGAGGAAACCGCTGAAGCAGGCCATCTCCCAAATCTTGAAATACTTGCGTGCGGTCTCGGTGAGCACGCTGCTGGGGGCGTTGGCGCCGATGTTGAACACCAGCACTTCGATGGGGCCAATGGTGGATTCGATCAGCTCCACCAGCGCGACCACCTCGTCCTCTTTGCGCGCGTCTGAGGCAAAGCCGTGGGCTTGCCCACCATCGGCCTTGATCTGGTCGAGCAGCGGTTGCAACTTGTCCAGACTGCGGCGGGTGACGCAGGCAATGAAGCCTTCGCGCGCGAAGCGGCGGGCGATGGCACCGCCAGTGGCGTCCCCCGCGCCGATGACCAGCGCCACCCGGTTGCCTACCAAGTTATTAGTCGCTACGTTTTTGGTAGCTAACTTATCAACACTGACGGGGACTTCAGACATATTTAGCACCTATTCTTTGTAATAAACCGTCTGATGGGTGGTGACCAGCATCTCGCCAGTCTGGCTCCACAGCTGGGCGGTCTGGTCGAAGAAACCGTTCTGGAAATGCTGACCCTGCGCCTGCCCCAGAATGAAACCACCACCCACTTGGGTGAGTTGCTCGGCCTGGGCATGGAAATAAATAGTCATGGACACGGTGCCCACGGGAACAAACCGCGCGCGCCGCAAAAACAGGCGGGGGAAGAAGGCATCAGAAATAGCCGCCAGCGACGCAAAGTCCATGGTGCGGCCCAGGGCATCACGCAGCCAGACTTGGGTCAAGCTGTGGCCCGCATCGGTATCGTCCAGCGCCTCAGGGAAACCGCCCTGGATGAACCGGATGTCATAGCGCTTGAGCCACTGCATGGGCGCAAAACGCGGGGGGGAGGCGACGTTTTCAGGCTTGGGCACGAGAGGCATGGTGGCCTCGCCCAAACTGTGCGTAGTGCGCCGCACGGCCGTCACGGCGGTGGCGGTCAACACCGTTTCACCGGCCTGCAACATCTCAATCACCCAATGCTGAGTAGAGCGGTTGGTGCGTGCGGGGCGGGCCTGGATGGAGAACGCCCCATCAGCCACGGCCGCGCAGAAGTTGATGGTCAGGCTGACCGGGTCGCCCAGGCGCTGGGGGTGCAGCAACACGGCGTTGAGCATTTGCGCCGCAGAAATGCCGCCAAACGGGCCGACAAAATTGCCGTAGGGTGCACTGGTGTGGCCGATAAATTGCCCATCCTCTTGACGCGTCAGGGCGATGGCTTCATCGAATGGGTGTGGGGCGGTCATCTTTGGTGCAATCAACGCCATCAAACGCGCTCAAAAATGCCCGCAGCGCCCTGCCCCATGCCGACGCACATGGTCACCATGCCGTACTTGAGGTTGTTGCGTTGCAGGGCATGGATGACAGTGGCCGAGCGGATTGCACCCGTTGCGCCCAGCGGATGACCCAAAGCAATGGCGCCGCCCAT
>JANOLC010000360.1:0-7831 GCA_031419575.1 Burkholderiales bacterium
GAGATCATGCCCAACAGCACGCTGGCGGGCGATGCCAATCTGCTGGTTTTCCCGAACATCGACGCGGCCAATATCTCCTACAACCTGCTGAAGACAGCAGCGGGTGGCAATATTGCCATTGGCCCCGTGCTGCTAGGTGCAGCTAAACCGGTGCATGTGCTCACTGCCAGCACCACAGTGCGCCGAATTGTGAATATGACAGCTTTAACAGTGGCCGACGCCAATGCCGCGCGCTAAGCGGGTCAGTAAGTTAGCTGAGAGCCAGTGCTAACTTTTCTATCTTCATACCGCCTTGGGTTTGCCTTAATTTTGGGCAAGTGCTTGCTTTTTTAGATCGAATACGCGACACTAGAGCACCGAAGCGTTTCGGGTTTACCCGAAGTTATCAAGAGGCTTTTTGGTGCATAAATTGTTGTCAGGCAAGTTGGCTGTGAAATTGGCTACGGTGGTTCGCCATAGTTTTCCAAAATTAGCGCTTGCTTTTTTAGTAGCCGGGGTAGCGTGGGTCGGTGGCTCGCCCGGCTGGGCAGAGGCTAAAACACAAGCCCCGACTGACAAAGCTGCCACCGTCGCAGTGGGCGAGTTATCCAAGCAGGGCACTGAGACTTACAACCAAATTCGCCAGGGCGGTCCTTTTGCGTATGAGAAGGACGGTGTGGTTTTCGGCAATCGGGAGCGCCAGTTACCGGCTGAGAAGCGGGGTTATTACCGCGAATACACCGTCAAGACGCCAGGTTCCCGTGACCGGGGTGCCCGCCGTATTGTTTGCGGGGGGCAGCCAAAAACACCTGATGCCTGTTATTACACGGACGACCATTACGCAAGTTTTCGCAAAATCGTCCCTTAACCTGTTAAGTTTTTTTGTTTTTTTCAGAAAGTGATGTGGGAGTAAATATGTCTCTTCGTCAGAATACCGAGGCGCCCCGAAGCAGTGCGCCAGAAGCGCCACGCAGCGGAGCCAATGAAGCCCCTCGCGTTGATATTAACGACACATCTCTCAAAGGCGTACGGCCGAACATTGTTCAGTCGATTCGTGCCTTTCGGGTACAGGAACTGCAAGACACAGCGCTCAGCCTGGGTCAGCACTTTTTGTATGCCAACCTGGCCAACGCCTTGACCAAGCAAGATGTGCTCGACCTCATTGGTCAGCAGTTCATGCTGCCCGTGCATAACGGCAAAAACTTTGATGCACTGTATGACAGTATGACCGACCCGGTGCACAAGTCTGGCCCGCAGCCTGGCTTTATTGCCGTGCTGGAGCACATTCCCGCCAACGCCAAGTTCGACAAGGAAGCGCGCGAACAGTTGCTCGATATCTTCCGGGATGCGTCTGACTACTGGGGCGACCGAAAGATACCGTTTCGATGCTTCTATTCTTTTCTGTAGCCCGTTCTGCACACACCAGCCAAGCAGAACGGGCGAACGAGGCAAAAAGCGACACCACTCCCGGTGAAGCTGTCTCGGGCATTGAATTGAACACTGAATCGGGCGAAAAAATGCCCACCGACAAACTACTGGACGTATCGCCTCTGGCGTTGCGCATGAGTAGCCCCTTCAATGCGGGATATTGGTTGGCCGCAGCATAAACACGCTGTCGGGTTTGCCCATGAAAAAAGCCGCTCAAGAGCGGCTTTTTTCATGGCGACGGTTGTGACATCGGCAGTGGCGGCAAAGCCAGGGTCAGCGCAATGTACTCGTCCACCGGTACCTCTTCGGCACGCCGCTTCACATCAAACGCGCCCTGAAACTGGCGGACCTCCAACCATTGGCCCAGAGTATGTCGCATCAGCTTGCGGCGCTGGCTAAACGCCACCTGCACCACTTCGCTCAGCAGCTTCACGTCAACCAACGCCGGGTTGGCGCGCGGCACCATGCGCACCACGGCGCTGTTCACACGCGGCGGCGGGTTAAAGCTCTCAGGTGGCACAAACAGCACTTTTTCCATCTCGTAGCGCCACTGCAACATCACGCTCAGACGGCCATAGTCTGATGTGGCCGGGCGGGCCACCATGCGGTCGATCACTTCCTTTTGCAACATGAAGTGCTGGTCTTCAATCACATCCACAAAATCCAGCAAATGGAACAGGATGGGCGTGGAAATGTTGTAGGGTAGATTGCCAACTATGCGCAGCTTGGGCTTGGGTGGGGTTTCGGTCAGTACCACGTCACCATCATTCACTTCATTTTTAATAGCAAAGTATTCACGCATGACATGGACTAAGTCCACTTTTAGCACGTCAGATTCGATCACCGTGAGTCTAGGGTGACCACGCAGGCGCTGGGCCAGGTCACGGTCCAGCTCAATCACCGTGAGGTGGCCCAAGCGCTCTACCAGCGGCTGCGTCAGCGCCGCCAGTCCGGGGCCGATCTCGACCATCCACTGCCCCGGCTTGGGGTTGATGGCGTCCACGATCGCATCGATGATGCCGCGATCCGCCAGAAAGTGCTGGCCAAACCGTTTGCGGGGAATGTGTTTCACTGTGGTGGTTCGCGCATTTCAACGTAGGCCCGGCCGCGCACGTCTTGCACCCACACAGTGTAGGCATCGTCCAGCTTCTTCTCACGCAACTGGTTGCGCACAACTTCGTTTTGCTCTTTGACGCTCAGGGCCGTGTTACGGCGCTCGGACACCTGGATCAAATGCACGCCAAAGCGGGAAATCAGCGGGTCGCTGACCTGGCCGGGGGCGAGTGCGTCCATCACTTCTTCAAACTCGGGCACAAACTGCCCGGGGCTGGCCCAACCCAAGTCACCGCCCTGTGCGGCGCTGCCATCTTGCGAGTTGTCACGAGCCAGGGTGGCAAAGTCGGCCAATCCTGTCTGGATGCGCCGCTTGAAGTCGAGCAATTTCTCGCGCGCTGCGGCCTCACTCATTTGGGGGGTGGCGCGCAACAAGATATGCCGTGCACGGGTTTGCGTCACGGTCATGCCTGGCGCGCGCTTTTCAACCACTTTCAGCACATGAAAACCAGCGCCTGAACGCAACACGCCGGACAAGCCCCCCACCGCCACATCGCGCGTGGCATCGACAAACAGCGGTGGCAGGCGGTCGGCACTGCGCAGGCCTAACTGGCCGCCATTGGCGCGATCTGGCGAGCTGGACAGCTCACGTGCCAAGGCCGCAAAGTCTTCACCCGCTCGGGCACGAATCAGCACGCTTTGGGCCTTGGCTTCCAGCGCTGTCACCTGCTCGGGCGTAGAAGACTCGGGCACGGCTACCAAGATCTGGGCAATGTTGACATCTTGGGCCGCCGCCGCGCCGCCCGATGTGCTGTTGGCCTGCTGGTCTCGCAAATATTGCGACACCTCCAGGTCCGACACCCGCACGCGTGAATCAACCTCACGCTCACGCAGACGGGTCAACGTGAGCTGGTCACGCAACTGCTCTCTGAACTGGGTGGGTGATACACCATCAACAGCCAACTGCCGGTGCAGCTCAGGCAGATTCATCTTGTTTTGGCGAGCTACATTTTGCTCCGCCTGGTCAATGGCCACGACTTCTACGCGAATTCCCATCTCGCGAGCCTGTTGCAACTGGGCCTTGGCGGTGATGACGCGCTCCAACACAATGCGCAGCAATTCAGCACGGCCAGGTTGGGGGCGGCGTTGCTGAGTCAACTGTTGCGACAGGCGCTGTGCTTCGTTGCGAATTTCGCTGTTGGTGACCGGCTCAGAGTTGACCACCGCCACGATGAAGTCGCCCGTCTGCGGGGCACCTGCGACAGAGGTCGCAGGCAGTGCGGGACCCGGCCGTGGTGCTGACGGGCGCAAAGCCTGCGCCTGAACGGCCAGAGAGGTAAAGGTGCTGAGAGCGCAAAAGCTGGCCAGGCCGGCCAAGGTACGGGCCAAGTGACGTTGGTTCATGGTGATCAATCGTAATTGCTGAAACGGCTGGGCGTGATGGTTTGCTCACGCAGGTATTGATAATTGGAAATGTTCTCTTTCAGCGTTTTCAACGGGCTGACCCCCACCCGCACGAACCCGACAAACTCAAGCTGAAACATGATGCGCTGCTTGGCGGTGGTGGTGCCTATGGCCAGTTGCTCCAACACAATGCGGCCCAGCCAGCATCCGGCATCGTACTCAAAGCCAGCAATTGCATCCACCAGCTTGCGGTCCACCAGGCTGTAGTTCAGACGGCCCACGCTGTACCAGCGCCCTTCCCCCTGGCCCATGCCTGCGCCCAGCTCTTGGCCGCGGTCGCCCCAAAGGTCGTTTAACGGCCATTGCCAGCCCACATCGATCTGCTCGCTGGAGTCACGCTGAAAGCGGTAGGCGGCATTGATCACGCGGTAATTACCGGGGCTGTACCGGCCACCCACGGTCGCACGAACTGATTGCTCGGTTTTGGGGTTGTACTGCACGGTAGAGTCCACCGACCACTTGGCATTCCAGTTGATGGTGGTGCCCAGCAAAATGTCACTGAACCGGTCGGTCACGGGCACGCCGCCGGGCAGAGTGACGTTCTGGTCGTCAAAGCGCAAACGCTGGGCAACGCCAAAGCGGGCTGCCTCGGCCCCGGTGTCGGGGTCCAGCAGGCGGGTAGTCAATCCCAGCGTTAGCAGGTTGTTGTCCGAGATGCGGTCGTTACCGACAAAGGCGTTCTCGGTAAAGATGCTGGCAAAACTGAAGTCATTGGCTCCTGAGTCGTAATTGGGCAGGGCGCTTTGGTCGCGAAATGGCGTGTTCACATAAAAAGCGCGGGGCTCCAGCGTCTGGCGAAAGGCGCGGCCAAAGTAGCTGGCGTCACGCTCAAAAACCAAGCCGCTGTCCAGGCTGAATGTGGGCACCACGCGCGAGGCCGACAAGCTGCCGCTGGCCAGCGGCGCATCAAACTGGTAGTTGCTGGCGTGCAGCTGCAGCTTGGGCGTGATGTAACCGGCCGGGGCCGTCCAGGGGTGGCTGACCGTGGCCCGCGCAAAGCTGCGCTGCGAATTGGGCTGACCCGTTAGCGCGCGGTCTGACGAGAACTGGGTGTAGTCGGCGTCCACCGACACATCAAACCCGCTGAGGTTGCTGCGAGCATACCGTGTCACGATTTGAGGCAGGCGGTCAAACGGTGGCGTGATGGGGGAGGTTATGTCTTGCAGTGTTTGCCATTTGACCGAACGCACGCTGGCCGACCAGTCACCCCGCGCCCACGACACCGTGGCATCGTTGGCAAGCAGCCGCTGCGTGAGTGAGGCATTGCTGCGGGAGAAGTCGCGCCAGTAATTGTCATCACTCACGCGGTTGATGCTGACGTTCAGGCCCAGATTGCCCACCACCGCCAGTCCGGTTTGAATCTGGCCGTTGTACGTCGATGTCAAGCCCCATCGGTCGAGTTTGCGCAGCGGGTCACCCGGCATGTAATTGCCGCTGATCGCCCCCGAATAATTCGCCTCCAGATAGCGAAACTCAGCGCCCAGATCAAGCCCCCGGTTGGTCATGAGGGTGGGGGTGAAGGTGGCATCGCGGTTGGGCGCAATGTTCCAGTAGTAGGGCTGCGTGAGCTCGACCCCACTCACGCTGTCAATGCCGATAGTAGGCGGCAAAAAGCCGGACTTGCGCGTGTCGCTGAGGGGAAACGTCAAATAGGGAATGGGCAAGATGGGCACACCCTTGAAGCTGAGCACGGCCCCCTGCGCCACGCCCACATCTTCTTCATTGTCCAGGCTCATGGAGGTGGCGCGCAAGATCCAGTCGGGCATCCAACTCGGGCCAGGCAGGCGTTTGCAGGTGGTGTAGGTGGCGTTTTTGATGACGGCACGCTGCTCATCAATAAAGTCCACCCGGTCCGCCGTGCCGTGGCCACCGTTTTGCAGAAACTGGTAGCGGGGCTCGTTGAAGAACCCCTCAAACGACTCAACCCGCAACTCCAGCAACGGGCCTTCGTAAACATTGCCTGACCGGTTAATGCGCACATTCCCACGGGCTTTGGCCAGGTCATCGGGTTGGTAGTACTCCAACCGATCCGCGCGGATGATCGTATCGCCCTTGCGCAAAACGGCGTTGCCTTCCAGCACGGTTTCCAGGTCAGTGCGGCCCGTCATAAAGTCACCAAACAGAAACGTGGGCAAGGCCTTGCGGGCAGCGGGGGTGATTTTCTCGTCAAGCTTGGGGCTGGATTTGAGCACTAGCGGGGACGGCGCTCCGGGTGACACAGGGGCTTGTGAATAACTTAGCGTCGCCACCCCCGGTAAAACAAGGCTGGCCATCAACACGGCGAGGCGCTGGGCAGGACGGGGCGGAATCAATGGCAGGCGCATGGGGTTTGTAAAATGGATTATCCATGAGCCCAAGCACCGAACTCCCTCCGTCAGTCCCCGCACCTGAATCCGCCCCGGTCGTCTCGACCTCGGGTGCCAACGCATTCCAGCCGGTGGCGTGGGCAGAACCCGAACGTGAGGCCGCCTTCAACCGATGGGTTGCCAGCCTCACCGCCACCCAACCTTTGCACATGAACACGCTGCAATTGGCCTCAGCCGATGCCAGCTTCAGGCGCTATCTGCGTGTTGATTCCCCCGCAGGCACCCGCATCATCATGGACGCACCACCCGCCAAAGAGCATTGCCGCCCGTTTGTAGACGTAGCCGCACTGATGGCCGGTGCAGGGTTGAACGTGCCCCAGGTGCTGGCGTGGGACGACGCCAATGGCTTCATGCTGCTGAGCGACTTAGGGCTGCAAACCATGATGCAGGCCATCAACCGTGACGACCCACAGGCCAATTACGTGCTGTACATGGACGCGGTGGACGCGCTGATCACCTGGCAACTGGCCTCAAAACCCGGTGTGTTGCCCCCCTATGACGAAGCCCTGCTGCACCGTGAGCTGGAGTTGTTCCCCGAGTGGTATTTGGGCAAGCACCGACAGGTGGCGGTGGACGGCGACGTGCGCCAGACATTGGACGCAGCGTTCAAAGTGATCGTGGAACAAAACCTGGCCTGGCCAAGCGTTTTCGTTCATAGAGATTTCATGCCTCGAAACCTGATGATCGCGAATCCAGTCGGCGTGCTGGACTTCCAGGATGCGGTTTATGGCCCCATCACCTACGACATCGCCAGCCTGATGCGCGATGCCTTCCTGACCTGGGAAGAAGATTTTGTACTGGATATCACCATCCGCTACTGGCAAAAGGCCCGCGCCGCCGGTTTGCCCGTAGGGGATGACTTTGGCGAGTTCTACCGGGGCGTGGAGTGGATGGGTTTGCAGCGGCACCTGAAAGTGGCGGGCATATTCGCTCGGCTCACCCTGCGCGACAGCAAACCCCAGTACCTGGCGGACACCCCCCGATTCATCCACTACATCCGTACCACTTGCGACCGCTACCGCGAACTCAGGCCCCTGCTGCGCCTGGTGGACAAAATCGAAGGCATCCAAAACGCCACCGGATTCGCCTATGGACGAGTTTGACGCATAAAAAGTGCCTCAAGTCCCCGTCAATCAACAATAGTTTGCTATATATTTTGCAGCTAATTTACACCGACTCAAACCATGCCCCGCTTCCCTTGCCCCGTGCCTTTGGCCACGGGTGACACGCTGGTGTTGCCTGCGGGTGCCGCACGCCACGTGCAGGTGCTGCGCTTGCAGCCGGACGACACCATCACCCTGTTCAACGGCGGTCAGCAAGGCGCGGGCGGCGAGTTTGAGGCCACCGTCACCCGCATGGGCCGCAGTGATGTGGAAGTCACCGTGGGTGCCCACAACGCCATTGAGCGGGAAGCCGCCCGCCACGTGCACTTGGTAGTGGGCATGCCCGCCAACGACCGCATGGACTGGCTGGTTGAAAAGGCCACCGAGCTGGGCGTGGCCAGCATCCAGCCATTGATCACCGAGCGCAGCGTGCTGCGG
>JANOLC010000361.1:0-2097 GCA_031419575.1 Burkholderiales bacterium
CGCGAGCAACTGAACAAGATACTGGCTGAACGTACGGGGCAACCGTTGGACAGAATTGCCCACGACACCGAGCGGGACTACTACATGACGGCCGACGAATCCAAAGAGTATGGCTTGGTTGACCAGGTGATCGCCAAGCGCACCTGAAGTCTGCTCCGCCTTCGTCAGGTGGGCAGTTTGCCACGGCGTTTCCTGCAGCAGGAACCGCCGTTCTTATTTGGGTATCATTCAGCAAATTCTGCGAAAAGGCATTCTTCCCATGGCCGAGAAAAAAGGCACGTCCAGCGAAAAAACCCTTTACTGCTCTTTCTGCGGTAAAAGTCAGCATGAAGTCAAAAAGCTGATTGCGGGCCCATCTGTTTTCGTTTGTGACGAATGCATTGACCTTTGCAACGAGATCATTCGCGATGAGCTACCCGCTAACGTCGATGCGAAAGAGGCTAAAGGCGAGTTGCCGACACCCGCTGAGATCAAAGCTAATCTTGATAGCTACGTCATCGGCCAAGAGCCTGCGAAGCGCACCCTGGCCGTCGCAGTCTACAACCATTACAAGCGTCTTCGGCACAAAGAAAAGGCCAAAAAAGACGATGTTGAGTTGGCCAAAAGTAACATTTTGCTGATTGGACCGACCGGCTCTGGAAAAACACTTTTGGCGCAAACATTGGCACGCATGCTGGATGTGCCATTTGTCATGGCTGATGCCACCACATTGACTGAGGCAGGTTACGTGGGCGAAGACGTTGAGAATATCGTTCTGAAGCTTTTGCAAACCTGCAACTATGAAGTTGAGCGGGCGCAGCGTGGTATTGTCTACATTGATGAAATTGACAAGATTTCCCGCAAGTCGGATAACCCTTCCATCACACGCGACGTGTCGGGTGAGGGCGTTCAACAAGCGCTGCTCAAGCTGATTGAAGGGACCATGGCGAGTGTGCCGCCACAGGGCGGGCGAAAACACCCTAATCAGGACTTTGTTCAGATTGACACCACCAATATTTTGTTCATTTGTGGCGGCGCTTTCTCGGGTCTTGAAAAGGTCATTGAAAACCGCACGGCATCGTCTGGGATTGGATTTGGCGCTTCCGTCAAAAGCAAAGAGCAGCGCAGCCTGACCGAGGTTTTTAAAGAGGTTGAGCCGGAAGACCTCATTAAATTTGGCCTGATCCCTGAACTCGTAGGACGTATGCCGGTCGTGGCAACACTCGCCGAGTTGAGTGAAGATGCTTTGGTGCAAATTCTCACTGAACCAAAAAATGCGTTGGTGAAGCAGTATGGCAAGTTGCTGGCCATGGAAGGGGTGGATCTGGAGATTCGCCCATCGGCGCTTAAAGCGATTGCCCGAAAAGCACTGGCGCGCAAAACAGGTGCGAGGGGCTTGCGATCCATTCTGGAGCAGTCGCTGATTGACACCATGTACGAGTTGCCAAATACGTCGAATGTTGACAAAGTCGTTGTTGATGAATCCACGATTGAAGAAAACAAACCACCTCTGTTGGTGTATCGCGAATTTTCAAAAAAGGATTGATTTGGCAGGTGTTTAGGGCGATTTGTTTGAGCTTGAGCCAATTGGCCTTGTTTAACAATCGCCTATGGGTTGAAAACCCCTGCAATCGTTCTATATCCAACAGGTAACTTAAAGGTTCCCCAATGTCCGGTCATACCCCCCTGCCTGCCAGCCCTATTGAGCTGCCGTTGCTGCCATTACGCGATGTAGTCGTTTTCCCTCACATGGTTATTCCACTTTTTGTGGGCCGACCCAAGAGCATCAAGGCGCTTGAAGCCGCTATGGATGCCGAGCGGCGCATCATGCTGGTCGCGCAAAAGACGGCTGCCAAAGATGACCCTGTGGTCTCAGATATGTTTGATGTCGGTTGCATATCGACCATCTTGCAGATGCTCAAGCTGCCTGACGGTACGGTCAAAGTGCTGGTTGAAGGCCAGCAGCGTGCGCTGGTCAACAAAATCGAAGATGGTGAGTTGTATTTCTCGGCCACGGTCACTCCTATTGAGTCGGTTCTGGAGGCGGCGGACAAGCCTCGAGGCAAGTCCAGTGAGATTGAAGCATTGCGCAGGGCGGGAATGCAGCAGTTTGACCAA
>JANOLC010000362.1:0-6252 GCA_031419575.1 Burkholderiales bacterium
GGTACCGCACCAAGCCGTTCGCACTGAGCCTGTCGAAGTGTCTTCGACAGGCTCAGACCGAACGGATAATGGATTGGTCACCATCACCTGGGCTGATGCAGGCCCGTCCAAAGACACGTCTATCGTGCGCCCCGCAACTGAGCCCTTCAGCCCCACTGGTGGTCTGATGCTGCTCAGCGGTAATTTGGGCCGCAGTGTGATCAAGGTGTCGGCCGTGCCGGACGATCGCCACATCATTGAGGCCCCAGCCAGGGTCTTCAATTCGCAAGAAGAATTGCATGCAGCCTTCAACGCCAATGAGTTGAACCACGACGTGGTGTGCGTGGTGCGCTGGCAGGGCCCACAGGCCAATGGCATGCCCGAACTGCACAAGCTCACCCCCCCGCTGGCCGTGCTGCAGGGCAAGGGCTACCGTGTGGCGCTGGTGACCGATGGTCGCATGAGCGGTGCCAGCGGCAAGGTGCCGGCTGCGATTCACGTCTCGCCGGAAGCCAAGGCCGGTGGCCCACTGGCCAAGGTGATGGAGGGTGACATCATTCGCCTGGATGCCGTGGCGGGTACGCTGCAAGTGCTGGTCAGTGACGACGTGTGGGCCGCGCGCCCTCTAGCAATCATGCCTGAGGGCCTGATCGAAGCGAATGGCCTGGGCATGGGCCGTGAGTTGTTCAGTGGCATGCGCCGCCATGCGCTGACGGCCGAAGAAGGCGCGTGTTCGTGGTTGTGATGATCAAACGGACATCTTGGTTTCATCGACCAGAATAACCAGCCGCCATCCCGTTAACCCCAAGCGTTTGAAAACAACATGACTACCATCACCCCCCAACTGACCTCCCGCCAGGTCATGCAAGACGCCCCTGTTATTCCCGTCATCGTGCTCAACGATGTGGCCCACGCCGTACCGCTGGCGCGCGCTCTCTTGGCCGGTGGCATCCGCATGCTGGAAGTGACCTTGCGCACCCCGCAGGCGCTGGCCTGCATGGAGGCCATTGCCCGTGAAGTGCCCGAGGCGGTGGTGGGTGCAGGCACCGTGCGCAGCGCGGCCGATGCGCAGGCGGCTGCCATGGCGGGGGCGCGTTTCGCTGTCAGCCCCGGTTACACCCACGCGGTGGGCAAAGCCTGCCGCGACTTGGGGTTGCCGCTGTTGCCGGGTGTGGCCACCGGTGGCGAAATCATGATGGCGCAGGAGGATGGCCTGACTGAGCTGAAGTTTTTTCCCGCCATGCAGGCCGGTGGTGTGGCCATGCTCAAGGCCTGGGGTGGCCCGTTTGGTGAAGTGTCGTTTTGCCCGACAGGGGGGGTGACTCTGCAGAACGCGCCTGAGTTGCTGGCCTTGCCCAACGTGCTGTGTGTAGGCGGTTCGTGGCTGGTGCCTGCGGACGCGATGGCCAAGGGTGACTGGGCGCGTATCACCCAATTGGCGAAAGACACGCAGCTACTGAAGAAAATTTGACGAAAAAGGTCTGAAGTCCCCGTCGGTTATCAATAGTTCGCTACTAAGTTAGTAGCGAACTAAACTGAGGTTCCGCCAGCTTGGCGTTCAGCGCAGCCCACCACCCAAGGCGTTTTCGGCGCGTTGAATCAATTCAATCTTGTAGCCATCCGGGTCGGTCACAAAAGCAATCACCGTGGTGCCGCCTTTGACGGGGCCAGCCTCACGGGTGACGTTGCCCCCACTGGTTTTGATTTTTTCGCAGGCGGCGTGAACGTCCGTCACACCCAGGGCGATGTGACCAAACGCCGTGCCCATGTCGTAACTGTCCACCCCGTGGTTGTAGGTAAGTTCAATCTCGGCGTGGTCGGGGTTGTTGCCGTAGCCCACAAACGCCAGCGAGTATTTGTACTCGGGGTTCTCAGATGTACGTAGAAGCTTCATGCCCAGGATGTGGGTATAGAAGTCGATGGAGCGTTGAAGGTTGCCAACGCGCAGCATGGTGTGGAGTAATCGCATGGGTAAATTATCAACCAGCTTCTTAACTTGCGTTCGGCTTGGGTTGACCGGGCAGCTCGAACACCAGGCAGGTGGTGGTGGCATGCGCGTACAGCGTGCCGTCAGGGCCTATCAAGCGCGCTTCGGCGGTGGCGAGTTGTCGGCCGCAATGAATAACGGTCCCAATTGCCCGTACGCGCTGCACCTTGGGCGTTAAGGCTTTCACCAGATTCACGCCGAGTTCTGCGGTGGTGTAGCCACGGCCCACAGGCATCATGGTGTGCACGGCACAACCCAGCGCCGAGTCCAGCACCGTGGCGAACCAGCCGCCGTGGATAGTGCCCATTGGGTTCAGATGCTGAGCCGCGGGCGTGCCCTGAAATACGGCGCGGCCGAGGCTAATTTCGAGCACAGAAAAGTCCAGCGTTTTGGCAATGGGCGGATAGGGGATGTCGCCGTTCAACATGGCCTGCATGATCTCCAGCCCTGTCTTGCCAGCGATTTGCTCCGGGCGGGCAACGCCGGGGCCGGGACCAGCGTCCAGGCGAAGGCGGACTTCAGTTTCTTGGGCTATCCAGACATCGAGGTAACTAATTTTGGGAGTGAGCGTGGTCATCAGATTTTTGAAAAGTTGAGTTGATATTAAATTGTATATGCAACCATTGCAGCTACAATTAAAATCATGACCAATGCCATCCAACCAGACAATCCACCCGGATTGGTGGCCACTATGCCCCAAGGCTGTACCAACTTTCAGCTCCGTCAACTCATGCGCCGCGTGTCCCAGCACTACGACCTGGAGATGAACAAGATCGGCCTCAAGACCACGCAGTACTCGCTGTTGTCCCACGTGGTGAAGCTGGGGCCCATTCGCCCGGGTGACCTGGCGGCGGCCATGAAGATGGAGCCGTCCACCCTCACGCGCAATCTCAAGCCACTCATCACAGCGGGCTGGGTCGCGCTGGAAGCAGGCGCCGACGGACGCAGCCGCTCGGCCTCCATCACCGAGGCAGGTCGCGCCAAACGCGCCGAGGCGCAGCGCCGCTGGAAGGTGGCCCAACTCAGTCTGAACCAGACGCTGGGTGTGCAGCGTGTGGCGGCTCTGCATGTGCTGATCAATGAATCGCTTGACCTGTTGAACCCAGCCCATGAAGTCGTGGAAGGCCGATCTGACAATGTCTAGGCAGGCCGCCACACCCAGTGCTACGCCCGTTGTTCCACCCGTTGCCTTCCTGGATGCCCGAACCCGCCTGCTGCTTGAAGCGCCTATTGCACCTACGCTGCTGCGCTTAGGGGCTCCCAATGTGCTGGTGATGCTGTCGCAGGCTGCCGTGGGTTTGATTGAAACCTATTTTGTAGGCCAACTGGGTACCGATGCGCTGGCCGGTATGGCGTTGGTGTTTCCGGTGGTGATGCTGATGCAGATGACCTCAGCCGGCGCCATGGGGGGCGGTATCGCCTCAGCCATTGCACGCGCTCTGGGTGCCCGGCGTGTGGCGGATGCCAACGCATTGGTACTGCATGCCATTGCCATTGCGCTGGGGTTTGGGCTGGTCTTCATGCTCGCCGTGCTGGGCGGTGGGCGCTGGCTATACGCCGAAATGGGCGGCAAGGCGGGCGCGCTGGAGGCAGCGGTCACCTATTCCAACTGGGTGTTTGCGGGCGCTGTTTTGGTGTGGTTATTTAACTCGCTGGCTTCGGTGCTGCGCGGCACCGGCAACATGGCCACACCCGCTTGGGTCACTGTGGCGGGTACGGTATTGCTCATCCCTTTATCGCCCCTGTTGATTTTTGGTTGGGGGCCGATACCCGGCATGGGCATTGCGGGGGGTGCCGTGGCCTTGCTCAGCTTTTACGCCTTGGGTAGTGCGGCCCTGGCGGCCTATTTGTGGTCCAGCAAAAGTCTGCTTCGCCCTCGGCTTAAAACCGTGCAATTTCAACAGCCTCTATTTTGGGATATTTTGCGTGTGGGCCTAGTGGGGGCCGTGTCTACCGTGGCCACCAACCTGGCCATTGGCACTACCACGGCGCTGGTGGGTGGTTTTGGCACGGCCGCCATTGCAGGCTACGGCACGGCTTCGCGGCTAGAGTATTTGCTGGTGCCGCTCGTCTTTGGTTTTGGCAGCCCACTGGTGGCAATGGTCGGTACTTGCATTGGGGCCGGGCAACGTGCGCGGGCCTTGCGTGCCACGTGGATTGGTGCGGCGCTGTGTTTTGTCATGACCGAAGCCATTGGCGTATGGGCAGCGGTGTTTCCCGAGGCCTGGCTCTCGTTGTTCAACAGTGACCCGGCGATGATTGCGGCAGGGTCGCAGTATCTGCGGGTCGTGGGACCGGTTTATGGGTTTTTCGGCTTGGGACTGGTGCTGTATTTCGCCTCGCAGGGTGCGGGTAAATTACTGTGGCCGGTGATTGGAAACTTGGCGCGTTTGGCCACGGCGGCGTTGGGTGGCTGGTTAGCGTTAGCCGTGTGGAGCACCGGCTTGCACGGTGTGTTCATCGCGCAGGCGGCGGCACTGGTGATCTATGGCTTGGTCAACACTTGGGCAGTTGCCGGCGGTGCGTGGTTTGGCAAAGTAGGCTGGCCGCGCGGCACGTCTGCGTTCCTGCGGCAAGCCTGATTTTTTAGGCGTGAATTCTCGCTGTGGTAACGTCAAGTTTCAACTCCACCAGGCAGACAAATGGCAAACGAGAAGACATCAAGCGGCCTTTCAACGTTGGCGATTTTGGGGGATAAGACCCTCATGGTGGCCATCGGCATCAGTGCCATTGCCAGCCTGGTACTGGGATTCAACTTTGTGGATTCGGGCCTGGCCATTGGTGCGACCTTGTTGCTGTTGGCGGTTACAGGCATCAGCTATGCCATGACGCGCGGTACGTCTGTCAGTCGATTTGTGTTGACCTTTGTGTTGGTGAGTTTTGTGGCACTGCACATTCAGTTGGCGCGCGGCATGCTGGAGCTGCATTTTGGTGTGTTTGTTACGCTGGCTTTTTTGCTGGTGTACCGCGATTGGCGCGTGATTGTGTTTGGTGCAGTGTTGTTTGCGGTGCATCACATGCTGTTTGACCGCCTTCAGGCCGCAGGTTTTGGCTTTTACTGCACAGTGCAAGCTGACTTCATGCGGATAGTTTTGCATGCCGTCTATGTGGTGATTCAGGCTGGGGTTGAAGTGGTGCTGGCGCTTGCGTTGGCCCGCGCCGCGCGTGAGGGTGATGAGCTGGGGACCTTGGTGGCCCACGTCAACAGCAGCGCGGGTATTGCGCTGGATGTGACGTCTGTCAGCGTTCAGACCCCCGCCGGGCAAATGCTCAAGACGACGCTGGAGCGCATGAATACGGCGGTGGCAGCTGTCCGCCAAGGCACCGCCAGCATTGACATCGCCTGTGGCGAAATTGCCAGCGGCAACCAGGACTTGAGTGCACGCACCGAGCAAACTGCCAGCAACTTGCAGAGAACGGCTGCCAGCATGGAGCATCTGACCAGCACCGTCAAACAGTCTGCCGACAACGCCCGGCAAGCTAATCAATTGGCACTCAAAGCCAGCGCCGTGGCGGTGCAAGGCGGCGAAGTGGTGGGCCAGGTGGTGGACACCATGAAGGGCATCAATGAATCATCCCGCAAGATTGCCGACATCATTCAGGTGATTGACGGCATTGCATTTCAGACGAATATTTTGGCGTTGAACGCAGCCGTGGAAGCCGCCCGCGCTGGGGAGCAGGGTCGCGGGTTTGCCGTGGTAGCGTCTGAGGTGCGCAGCCTGGCGGGCCGGTCAGCCGAGGCCGCCAAAGAGATCAAGAGCCTGATCAACGCCAGTGTGGAACGGGTGACGCTGGGTACCGCATTGGTTGACCAGGCCGGCAGCACCATGACCGAGGTGGTCAGTGCCATCCGCCAAGTGACGGCCATCATGGGCGAGATCAGTGCGGCCAGTGGCGAACAAGCCACGGGCGTAGCCGAGGTGGGTGATTCTGTTACGCAAATGGACCACGCCACCCAGCAAAACGCAGCACTGGTGGAGCAAATGGCCGCAGCCGCCAGCAGTCTTAAATCACAGGCGCAAGAACTGGTTCAAACCGTGGCGGTGTTCTCGCAGGATGATATGGCACCGGTCGTCCGGGGTGAGGCGGGTTTTACGCCCTACAGGATCGCCAGGTAGATGCGACTCAAGTCCTCGCCAAACCTCGATAGGTAGCTACAAATTCAGTAGCGTCCTCCAACACGGCGGTGGCATTTTTGCCGGGCTTATAAAGGCTGGAGCCAATGCCAAACCCTTGTGCGCCGGCTGCACGCCACGTCGCCATGTTGGTGGGCGTGATGCCACCCA
>JANOLC010000363.1:0-8463 GCA_031419575.1 Burkholderiales bacterium
GGCGTTCGAAAGTACCGTCATGACCAAACGGATCAGCGCCGTTCCAGCAGAAGCTGTGCCAGTAACAAGCGGCGAAGCGCAACTGGTCCTCCATGCGTTTGCCGAGCACGACACGGTCTTTGTCGTACCACTTGAAGCTCAAAGGGTTTTTAGATTCGGTGCCTTCAAAGGCAATGGAGTTGATGTTTTGGAAATAGGTACTCATGGTGGACTTCTTAATAAAAACGGGGAAGGGGGGAATGTTCAGGCGCTGCTCAAGCGGTAAATCAAGAGGTGTAGAGCGAACGGAATTGTTCGTAGCGTGGGGTAAGCAAGACCTGCTCGGTGGCATCCGGCGTGAAGACTTGGTCTATGTCAGGGGCGGTGCACACCGCTTTGATATCTGCACCCAAAGCCAACCACGCCAGACGTGCCGCACCCAGGGCACCACCGGCCGCAGACGCACCGTGGGTCACGATGTCAACATTCAGGCTGGAGGCCAATTGCTGCGCCCACATCGCACTGCGGGCACCACCGCCCACCAGTGACAGGCGGCTGACTGAACTGCCCGCCGCCCGCAGCGCGCGTAAGCCGTCATGCAGGCCAAAGGTGACGCCTTCAATCACGGAGTAGGCGAGCGCCGCAGCGTCGGTGTCGTGGCTCAATCCATGAAAGCTGCCCCGCACTGTGGCACTGTTGTGCGGGGTGCGCTCGCCACTCAAATATGGCAAAAAAACCGGTGCAGCGGCGCGTTGGGTGAAAGACAAGCCACTGGCTTTGGCTTCCAGCGCACTAGTGGATTCAGCACCCAGCAAATGAGTGGCCCATTGCAGGCAGCTGGCGGCTGACAGCATCACGCTCATTTGATGCCATTTTCCTGGAATCGCATGACAAAACGCGTGGGTAGCACTGGCTGCATTGGGTTGGTAGCTGGGGGTGACCACAAACAAGACGCCGCTGGTGCCCAGCGACAGAAAGCCCTGACCGGCATCGACCACACCCATGCCGACGGCACTGGCCGCGTTGTCACCACCGCCCCCGGCGACCACAATGCCGGGGTTCAGGCCCAACACCGTCGCCGCCTCGGCACTCAAGGTGCCACTGCTTTCGCTGCCCTCCACCAAACGCGGCATATGTTGCTGGGTCAGGTGGGTGAGCTTGAGCAAGTCATCTGACCAGGCGCGCCGCTCAATGTCCAACCACAAGGTGCCGCTGGCGTCCGACATATCGGTCACAAAGTCACCGGTCAGTTGCAAGCGCACATAGTCTTTGGGTAGCAGCACTTTGGCGATGCGGCTGAAGATGGCGGGCTCGTGCTGTGCCAGCCAGCGCAGTTTGGGTGCGGTAAAACCCGGCATCGCCAGGCTGCCACCGAGCTGCGGCAAGGCAGGTAGCTCGGCCATCATGTCCAGACATTCTTGCGCAGCGCGTGTGTCGTTCCAAAGGATGGCGGGGCGCAACACTTCGTTGTGCACGTCAAGCAGCACCGCGCCATGCATTTGGCCCGACAGGCCAATGCTCTGCACTGCGGCATAGGCCGTGGCGTGGCGGGTCTTTAGCTCAGCCAGCGCGGCTTGGGTAGCAGCCCACCAATCCTGGGGCTTTTGCTCGCTGTGACCCGGATGGGGGCGTGAAATATCCAACGCAGCACCGGCTGTGCCGATGATCTGATGGGACTCATCCAGCAATAACGCTTTGACCTCGGAGGTCCCAATATCTATCCCCAAAAACATGACTTTTCCTAACTAGTTTTTTACCTGAGATGGCTATTGAGTCAACTGACGCCACCAGACATAGGCCGCAAATAGCGATGCAAAACCAGCGCAGCCGCACCGACCGCAGCAGCCAGCAGACCGTAGCGCGCAGGACGTACGACCGGTACGGGCATTCCCGCGCGCTGACCGTATTCAGTCAAGGTTTCAATGGCACAGGTGACCAACACGGGATGGCCCACACAAGACTTTCCCCCCAGCACGATGGTGCGCGGGTTGAACATCACATCCAGGTTTTGAATCAGAACACCCAAGAACTGACCAGCCCGCTCCACGGTGTCTTTGTCCTGCAATGCACGGGAACCAATAAAGCCTTCAGCGCAACCCCGGCGTCCACAAGAACACAGCGGCCCGTCGATTTGCAGAATGGTGTGGCCAATCTCGCCTGCCATGCCTTTGGCACCGGTGAACAGCCGATCATTCAGCACAATACCAGCGCCCACACCCACGTCACAGTTGATAAAAATCAGGGGGTCTTCGTTGGCACCCGTGGCGAATTCGTATTCGCTCAGTGCCGCCGCATCCGCATCATTTTGCAAAAAGACACTGACGGGTGGCACGCCAGCTGCATCGAACGCGCTAGAGATCATGGTCAGAAACGCCACACCGCGCCAGCCCAGATTGGGTGCCAGACGCACGGTACCGGAATCATCATTGATGGCACCCGGCAAACACACGCCAATGCCAGTGGCTTGCAGATGGCGTTTGTCCAAGTCTTTGCACAGCGCACGCACCAACCCCGCTGCCTGCTTGCATATTTTTTCTGGTTGGGTGCTCGCCAGTACCGTTTCGGATTCGAAGATCACCGTGCCTGTGAGCGACACACACACCACGCGCAGGCATTCCACCGCAATCTCAACCCCAATCAACACCCGCACATCTTCATTGATGCGCAATGGGGTCGACGGCCTGCCCATACCGTCGGCGGCGACCGGCGCGCTGGCTTCGCTGAGCCAATGCTCGTCCAGCAATTCACGCACCAGCGCGCTCACGGTAGACTTGGTCAAGCCACTTTGCTGAGACAGCCGCGCCCGCGATAAGCCAGGCTGTGTGCGCAACAAACGCAACAACACACTGCGGTTGATGCGCTTGAGCAGCTGCTGATCCCCTGTGGCTTTCATATCGCTTTCATGTCACGTTCATGGCGCTGCGTTCATCCCGTCAACTGGCAGGCGGTTACTTAGGCGCGCGTTCAGTTTGAGCTTTACCAACAGGCTGCTTGCCCAGAATGATCATGCCCAGCACCTCGTCCTCAGTCACATCCTGCGTGCGGTAGGTGCCCACCAGTTTGCCGTTTTTCATGACGGACAAACGGTCACTCAGGGCAAATACATCGTGCATGTCGTGGCTGATCAAAAAAATACCCACGCCTTCGGCCTTGAGCTGCTGAATCAGATTACCGACCATGGCGGTTTCCTCAGGCCCCAGCGCAGCTGTTGGCTCGTCCATGATCAAAATTTGTGCGTTGAAATAGATGGCACGCGAGATCGCCACCACTTGACGCTGACCGCCCGACAAGCGTCGCACTGGAATGCGCACATTGGTGAAGTTTTTATTCAGTCGATGGAAGACCTTGCGTGCCTCAGCATCCATGCGATGGTCGTCCAGCGTACGCCATTTGGTGAGCAACTCACGGCCCAAGAACAGATTGGCGACTGAGTCCAAATTGTCGGCCAGGGCCAACGTTTGGTAGATGGACTCAATGCCCAGGTTTTGCGCATCCGCCGGGGTGCGCACATGCACCTTCTCGCCCGAGATCATCACGTCACCGCTGTCGATGGGGTAGGCCCCCGCCAGCATTTTCATCAACGTCGATTTGCCTGCACCGTTGTGACCGAGTACGGCCACCACTTCACCGGGGTAGAGGTTCAGGCTGACATCGTCAACGGCATGCACTCCACCGAAGGCTTTTCGGATGTTGCGCAGCTCGACCAGGCATTTGGAGGTGTCCACGGCCCGTTTGGTAGAGTTACTCACAGCACGTCTCCTGTCCATTTGCGGTACGCCACATCAAACACGACGGCAGCGATTAACACTTGCCCAATGATCACGTAACGGGTACCGATCGAGATGTCCAGCAGCAACATGCCGCTGTCGATGCACTGCATGATCAAAGCGCCCAACACCGAGCCAAGGATGGTTCCGCTGCCGCCTGCCAATGCCGTGCCGCCAATGACGGTGGCCGCAATGACCAACAGCTCCAGGTTGTTACCCAATGAATTGGTGCCCGCATTGAGTCGTGATATCGCGACGATGGCGGCAATGGTGGTTAATACCGCCAACAAGAGAAACAACAGCATGGTGACTCTTCGCACGGGAATACCCACCAGCGCCGCTGCATCCGGGTTGCCTCCCATGGCAAAAATATAGCGCCCAAACCGGGTGCGATGCACCAGAAACGAGATCACCATCGCAACCGCACCCCAGATCAACACCGGAATGGGAATACCCTGCGCCTCCGGCTTGTTGGGGATTTGATAGGCATTCATGACGGCCACAAAAACGAGCACGATCACGATGGGAATCAACACGATGAGCCCATCCACCAGCGCAGAGTTGATGGGCACACCGTAAGCCTTTTTAGCACGCCGCTTGTTGATGGTGGCCAGGATCAAGCCCACGCAGATCACCGCACCAATGACCCAGCTGGCTTGCGTGCCAATGCCGCCATTGAAGCCGCCACCCAGCTTGAGAAAAAACGGGTCTGCGAGAGGCTGGGTTTTGCCATCGGCCACCAGGTACGCTGCACCGCGAAATGACATCAAACCGCCCAGCGTGACCACAAACGCGGGGACGCCCAAGTAAGACACCAGCGCACCTTGGTAAACCGCTACGGCGATAGCCGCCCCCAAGCCCACCAAGCTGGCCGCCTGCCAGGACCAGTTCTCGGTGTACATCAAGTAGGCGATCAGCACGCCGACAAAACCCATGACGGAACCCACTGACAAATCAATGTGCCGGGTCACGATGATCAACACCATGATGGTCGCCAGAATACCCACCACCGCCGTCTGCTGGGCAATGTTGTACAGGTTCTCGGCCGACAGAAAAATGCCGTCCGAGAGAATATTAAAAACCAGTGCAATGACCACCAGCACGCCGGACATCAACACCATGCGCCAGTCCACCTGGGCACGCTTAATCGACTGCATCATCGTATTCATCGATCGCTCCTCACTGCTTAGACCAAATCAAGCCAAACCACGACAACCCACTTCGGGCCACAACCGACACCGCGGGCGCTGAGCCCGCGGCGTACTCCTCAAAAACTACAGTTCAGGCGCTTATTTGCAAACAGCAACCTTGGCAGCATCAACACCTTTGCACAATGCATCTTTCTTGATGTAGCCGGCTTTCAAGACCAAGTCCAGGTTGTCTTTGGTCAAGGGGATTGGCTTCAGGAAGATGGACTTCAACGTCATCTTCTTGGGGCCGCCCGCCCAGTCAGCAGCGCCCGTTACAGGCTTGCCAGCGCCCAGCTCCACGGCGGCTTTGGCAGCAGCGGTGCCCAGGTCAGCAGAGTTTTTCCAAACCGACACGGTTTGGGTTCCCAAAGCCACGCGGTTCAGCGCAGCATGGTCACCGTCCTGACCCGACACGGGAATACCTTGCAGACCTTTGGCCGTCAACGCAGCCACCACACCACCGGCCATGCCGTCGTTTTGAGCGACTACAGCATCAACCTTGTTGGCGTTTTTGGTCAGAATTTGCTCCATGTTTTTCTGGGCATTCTGTGGGTTCCAGCCCGCGGTGAACTCTTCGCCCACAATTTTCACGTCGCCCTTTTTGATGGCATCAGCCAGCACTTCGCCTTGACCTTCACGCAGGAAACCAGCGTTGTTGTCACCCGGGTCACCCTTGATGATGGCGTAGTTGCCTTTTGGCTTGACAGCCAAAATAGCGCGAGCGGTCATACGGCCGACTTCTTTGTTGTCAAACGTGATGTAGGTCACGCCAGGTGCTTCAAACAAGCGGTCATAAGCAATCACGGGAATCTTTTGCTGAGCCGCTTTGTTGACGGCTGGCAGGATGGCATCTTTGTCTTTACCCAAGATGATCAAAACTTTAGCGCCTTTGGCAATCAGGCCGTCGATGTCAGCCAACTGCTTCTCGGACGAAGCGCCTGCGTCAGACATGATGTATTTGGCACCGGACTTGGCGAGCTCGGCCTTGATGGCGGCTTCGTCAGTCTTCCAACGCTCTTCCTGAAACGCGTCGTAGCTGACGCCAACGATGAGCTGTGCGAATGAGCCAGCCGCTGACAGGCCCAGGGCCAAAGCGGTGAGTGTGTGTTTCAGTTTCATTGATGTCTCCGATAAATTGCCTGCGTCAGGCGAGTGGTTAGGATGCTCATCGCCTTGTCCGTCTGGGGCCGAGTACCCCGGTTATTCACCAAGCCAGCACCATAGTTCGAGCGATGGACTAATTATCATAAGTTTGCCCCATGCAGACATCAGGACTTACCCTCAGGCCTGTTGGGCTTGCACGATCACTGGAAAAACGCTGGAAATCAGGGCCCGAAATCAGCGTTTGAACTTGAGCGCCAGGGCTTTGTCGGCCACGCACCGGCCCTGCACTTGACCACCCATCACGCCAAACCGAAAGTGAATACCGGCGTACAGCCGTGACAGCGCTGCTTCATCAGCCGCAGCGCCAAAGCTCTTGAAGGTGCGCGGGCCCCAGCCCCGGTCGTTATGCGTGTTGTCGGTGAACGCCGTGTTCGTACCAAACGCTTGACCTAGTACTGCCGCTGCCGCACTGGACTGCACGGAGTGACCGGACGGGTACTCCGGGAACGGCGGTGTGTGCATCAGCCCCGGCACCCAGTTGCTGTCGATGACCAGTTGCACATACGTCACAGGGCGCAACAGGTTGACTGAATACTTGGTTTGCCAACCCGCAATGAAGGCATCGGCCATGGCGATGTTGAGACGCACATGAACTTCCGCCGCTGTGGCCAGCGAGGCCTTGCGGGTTTTCAGCAGATCATTGGCGATGAACGACCAGTGGCCAGCGGGCGTGGGTGTTTTACCCGGGTCATCGGCCCAATACAACGCAAACTGGCGTTGCTCTTGGGTGGCCTGGTTGCTCACCTGGTAGACCTCGTCGGCCTCCTTGTAAAAAGCAGAACCTGGCTCTTCTGAATACGCTGGCGGTGGCGGGGCCGGACAGTCATTGGAGGTCTTCAGGGCAAAGGGCCGCACCTCGCCCCACCATGGCAGCAACGCCTTGCCGAACGCGGGTGGCGTGGCCGACCACTTGCCCGCGCCGCTGGGTGGCACGTGGTTTTGCTGATTGCGGCGCAGCGGCCCCCACGCCTGGTGCCCACCGTCGGTACGTGCCCAGGTCATGATGGCCATGGCCATGAGCTTGCCAAAAGTGTCGGAGCGATTGGTGATGTCGACGGTGACGGATTCAGGGTCAAAGTCTTGCCCGTATTTGAGGGGCAGGCTGCGCTCCAGCAAATCGATCCGCGCCTTGTTCTCCGGCGTGGCGTTGCTGAACATCATGCGGCTCATGGTGGCCATGGCAGCGTTGGCCACGGTGGGCCAATGCAGGGGCTCGTCAGGTTGTGCCCAGGGGAGTGAACTTAACTCATTCAGTTGCCCGGCCAGACTGATGTTTTGCGGCATGCCCGGTGCCATGGACTCATACAGCGTCAACCCCAAATAGGCCAACGCGCGGGAGGCCACGGGCGGGCTGAAACCAGGCGTTTGCTGAATGATCAGCAGCGCCAGCTGGAACCATTCGGTCGCCACGGCAGAGCTGTAGGCACTGGTGGGTTTGGTGGCTACTACCGCAGGGGTTTGCATCACCGTCGCAGGGGTTTGCGCGAGCGTGTGGGTGGGCACCAGGCCCGTCAAAGTGACACCGGCCACCATCAGTGACGCAGTGGCCAGACGGGTAAGTTTGAGGCTGGAATTGAATGTCATGGGGCCTTCCAGGCACTCACACCAAGTGCTTTGTCCATCAGATAAAACCCGTCTGCGTTGACGGGCTGCCAAGCACTCCAGTCACCTTGCGGCCACTGCACTCGCAGCTTGGCTTGGTGCGCCGCGCCCAAACCAAAATGCATCCAGCCCAGGTTGCCGCTGGCGTGTCCTCCGCCCACGGTCAGCTCTTGGCGAATGATGCGCTTGCCGCTGGCACCAGCGACATCTCCCAAATCCACCTCCACCCAGGCGCCCACAGCGTCGCGGTTGCCACCAGTTTGCTTCAGCCGCACCTGCAGCCAGTGGCCCATGGGGGCGGGCTTGGCAGCAGTGCCCGCGCCGACGTTGCGCCACATTTGCGCTTTGTCCCAGCGGTTGACCACCAGCATGTCGAGCAGGCCGTCGCCATTCAAGTCCACCAGCATGCCACCGCGTCCCCGTTTGACACTGGCAACACCCGCCTGCTGGCCGGCTTCTGTAAACAGCCCATCGCTCTTTTGCAACAACAAGTTGTTGGGGTCTAGCGCTGCAAAGTCGGGCATGGTGGACACATTTCCTTTGACGATGAACAGGTCGGCGTAGCCATCGTGGTTCACGTCCGCAAACTGGGTGTGCCAAGCGGTGGAGGGGTGAATGTCGCCCCCCACATACGGTCGATGTGCCGTGACGCCTCGCTTGTAGGCCACGTCGAAATAAGTGGGGGTGACGGTGCCGGTGGCAGCACCTGCTTCGAGCTTTTGCAGCTTGTTGTCCGCCATGCTGGTGATGAACACCTCGGG
>JANOLC010000364.1:0-5639 GCA_031419575.1 Burkholderiales bacterium
CCACTGAAGCCCGCGACACCAAAGCACGGTTTGCGCAGGTCGTTGCGTTGACCACTGATCTTTGTGAGGCCGCAGCGTCAGCGCCCACCCTGCTCTATTGGGTGGCAGACGATTATTTGCGCGTTGTCGCCCTGGCCCTGATGGGCTGGGCGTGGGTACAGATCCAGGCGGTGCCCGAAAGCGCTCCGTCACACGCCGAAAGTCCCGTGCGGTGGAGTGCACCGGCGGCGGCATTTCAGCATTGGGTGCTGCCCGAATTTGCCATGCGCGTTGGCATCATCCGTCGGCAAATGATGCCTGGCTAAAACGTCACCCTAATCTGTTCAATCCGTTTTTTCACACCCCAAGGAGAGATTTCATGAAACGCCGTCAACTCACCCAAGCCGCCCTAGGCGCTGTCGTCATCGGGGCATTCCCCGCCTCTTTCGTCAGGGCGCAGAACCTGCCCGATACCTTGCGCATCATTGTGGGGTTCCCACCCGGGGGCACGACGGACGCGTTTGCGCGGCGCATCGGAGAAAAAATTCGTGGCATCTATGCCACCAACGTCATCGTTGACAACAAACCCGGTGTGGGCGGTCAGATTGGCATGTCCACCCTCAAAGCGGCGGCGGGTGATGGCAACACAATGATCTACACACCCGCCTCCATGCTGACCGTGTTTCCGCACTCCTTCAGCAAGCTGCCCTACGCGCAGTCCGATTTCGCCCCCATCACCATTGGCCACGCCACCGATCACGCCTTCGTTGTGGGCTCTGCGGTGCCTGCGGACGTGACCAATCTCAAGCAATACATTGCGTGGGCCAAGGCCAACCCCGGCAAATCGAGTGTGGGCAATCCGGGTGCCGGCTCCATGCCGCATTTGTTGGCAGGGCGATTTGCCCAGTTGGCCGGTATCGACTCTCTTAACGTGCCTTTCCCCGGCTCAGGCCCGGGCATTCCGCAGGTGCTGGGGGGTCAAATTTCGTCCATGTCCTCCCCTCTGGGCGATTGGTTACAACATGTGGCAAGCGGCAAGGCGCGCATTTTGGCAACCTCTGGTCCCACACGCTCACCTTTCACGCCCAACGTGCCCAACTACAAGGAACAAGGTTTCGACGAATTGACGGTTCGCGAATGGTTTGGCTTCTTCTTGCCTGCCACGGCCACCCCGGCCCTGCGCGATCGCGCCTCCACGATTTTGCGTGCAGCGCTCAGCCAACCCGATGTGGCCGACGCCATGGCACCGCTTGCCGCACACGTCACCCCCACCACGCAAGAGCAGTTTGCCGAGCGACTCAAGGCTGATAGCGAGCTTGCTGGCCGCTTGGTGCGATCGCTCGGCTTTAAGGCAGACTCCTGATCGAATTCATCGCAGAATCGTGATCACTCGTGTCAAACCCGTGTCACCTGCGGCCCCTGCCCAGGTAGACACCACCTACTTGGAAAGCCTGATAGGCTACAACGCGCGCCGTGCGGCCATCACCATCATTGGTGAGTTCATGGCACAAATGTCGGTCTATGGTTTGCGGCCGGTGGACTTTTCAGTGCTTTCGCTGATTACCCATAACCCGGGCATCACCTCACGACAGCTTTGCAGTGCCCTAGGATTGCTACCCCCCAACCTGGTCGGCATGATCAATCAATTGGAATCCCGTGAATTGATAGGCCGCCAGCCCCATCCCAGTGATGGCCGGGCGGTGGGACTGCACCTGAGCGACAAGGGCGGTAAATTGATGCTGGATGCCGAGCAGACGGCGGCGCGTCTGGAGGCTGATGTCACCTCACGGCTCACGGCAAATGAGAGCAAAACGCTCATCCGTTTGCTCAAAAAAATCTACCTATGAGTTGCCCCAGCGCAGTTGAGCGTGGTTTATTTCGTCAAAAGTCCCCGTATTTATGGCGCTGACAGCTATGAAACTTGTAGCAGTCTGAAATCTGAGCTATAGTTTCCCATCGCGTTGTAGGGATATGCCCTGCACCCACCTGTTCATGCCATGAGGAGAGTCATTTAATGAGTACCAAAGAAAACGTCGCCGTCGGTCAACTATTGAGTCTGTTGGAATCCCGCTACGCCATTCGCGTATTGTGGGCCCTGAAAGACGGCCATGCACAAACCTTCCGGTTACTGCAAGACAGCGTGGGCGGCATCACCCCCAACACACTGAACACACGCATCAAAGAGCTGCGCGAATCTGGTCTGTTGACGCATGGCACTGATGGCTATATCGTGACCGCAGTAGGTGCTGATTTACTCAAACGCCTAGGTGATCTGCAAGCCTTTGCCAGCAAGTGGGCCGCGACGCAGGCCAAAAAAGTGGCCAAATAAGTATCACTTTAGTCAACAACAAGACCATTCAATTCCGCCCAAGGACAGTAACCCTGTCCTTTTTTTTGCGTCTAGATATTTACGATTTACGATTGACGCGCCAATACCGAACACGCCATGAAAAATCACCTGCAACTCACGTCCGTTTTACCCGCCGACCACGCACAAGCCCTTCTTATTGCCCGTGTCTGGGTACCAGGCACCGGCCCGGTACTGGTGCGCGTCACCGAGGATGGCCTGTTCGATCTGTCTCACCTGGCAGCCACCAGTAGCCAGTTGCTGGAGCTGGCCGATGCTGCCGGGCAGGTAGGCGTCAGCAGTGGCCAGCGCATTGCCAGCACGGCTGCCGTGCTGGCCAATTCAGCCCACGACGCGCGCGACCCCGCCCTGCCCTGGTTTTTGGCACCTTGCGATTTGCAGGCCATCAAAGCGGCCGGAGTCACCTTTGTCGCCAGCATGCTGGAGCGCGTGATTGAAGAACAAGCCCGCGGCGATGCCAGCAAAGCTGACAGCGTGCGCCAGGCCGTGGTCGCCATCATTGGTGACAACCTCAGCAGCATCAAACCCGGGTCGCCTGAAGCCATGCGCTTGAAAGACGTGCTCATTACCCAAGGCGTTTGGTCGCAGTACCTGGAGGTAGGCATTGGGCCTGACGCCGAAATCTTCACCAAATCCCAGCCCTTGAGCGCCGTCGGCTTGGGCTCCGAGGTCGGCATTCACCCGGAGAGCAGCTGGAACAACCCCGAGCCTGAAATTGTGCTGGCCGTCAACAGCCGGGGGGAGATCGTCGGTGCCAGCCTGGGTAACGATGTGAATCTACGCGACTTTGAAGGTCGTAGCGCCCTGCTGCTGGGCAAGGCCAAGGACAACAACGCGTCCTGCGCAATTGGGCCGTTCATCCGCCTGTTTGATGCGAACTTCTCGCTGGACGATGTGCGCGCCTGTGACCTGGCCCTCAAGGTGGAAGGCCCTGACGGGTTTGTGATGCAGGGGGCCAGTTCCCTGAGTAAAATCAGCCGCGACCCTGCCGATCTGGCCGCCCAGGCATGTGGGGCCAACCACCAGTACCCGGATGGCTTCATGCTGTTTTTAGGCACCATGTTTGCCCCCACCCAAGACCGTCCGTTGCCACAGCAACCCGGCAAAGCCACTAAAGCTACCACCCAGGGCTTTACCCACGTGGTCGGCGATGTGGTCAGCGTGTCCACGCCCGCTCTGGGTTGCCTGGTGAACCGGGTGAACACGTCTGACAAAGTGGCCCCGTGGGTCTACGGTGCCACCGCCCTCATGCGGGACCTGGCGCGTCGTGGCGTGCTGGCATAATTTAGCGCTTCGCTGGCGGGGTTGGCAGTTTGGCTTTTTAGAAGAAGTTCAGACATAAAATTGCCTCAAGTCCCCGTCGAATCTACATAGTTTGCTATTTAATTAATAGCCCTCCAGGATCACACCATGAACACCACCACCCACACATCTCCCAGCGGTTTGCAGCACATTGACACCGTCGTCGGCACTGGCACTGAAGCCACCAAGGGCCAAAGCGTCACCGTTCACTACACCGGCTGGCTGTACAACGACGGCGTGCAGGGTGCCAAGTTTGACTCCAGCAAAGACCGCAACGATCCGTTCGTGTTTTCTCTGGGTGGTGGTATGGTCATTCGCGGCTGGGACGAGGGCGTGGTCGGCATGAAAATCGGCGGCTCCCGCACCTTGATCATCCCCGCCAGCCTGGGCTACGGCTCACGCGGCGCCGGTGGTGTGATTCCCCCCAACGCCACGTTGAAATTTGACGTAGAGCTGCTGGGTCTGTCGGGCTGATTTTTCAGGCCCCGTCGTCTCCTTAACCTGCTCTTTCCCTGTTTGGGGGGTTGTGCCTACAACAGCAGGGCGCCTTGTCTTACTTGGCCCTGCTTTTTCCCGCCTTTGTACTGTCATACTGCTCTTGAAACGGCGGCGCAGAACCTCAGTTTCTGTGAATAGCGTTTGAATATTGAGTCCACTGCATGTCTGATCACACCCAAAACCAAATGAACCCAGGCCACCCCGCTCCCGGCGCAGCCACCTACCAAAGCACCGAAGAGTTGGTCGCCGCCCAAGCAGCCAACGACAACGACGCGTTGATCAAAGCTCAGACCGAACTAGCGGTGCTGCAAGCGAAAAGCGCCGACGTGGCCGACCAGTACCTGCGCGCCAAAGCCGAGGCCGAGAATGCCCGTCGCCGCGCTGAGGACGAAATCTCCAAAGCCCGCAAGTTTGCGGTCGAGAGTTTTGCCGAGAGCCTGTTGCCCGTGGCCGACAGCCTGGAAGCCGGCCTGATCATCAAAGACGCGACTAACGAGCAAATTCGCGAAGGTGCGCAAGCTACCTTGCGACAGCTCACTGCTGCGCTGGAGCGCAACAAGGTCATGGCGATTGACCCCGCACCGGGCTCCAAATTCGACCCGCATCAGCACCAAGCCATCAGCGTAGTGCCTTCACCGCTGGAAGCCAACACGGTTGTCACCGTGCTACAAAAAGGCTACCTGATTTCAGACCGAGTGCTGCGCCCAGCTTTGGTCACGGTATCAGCGCCTAAATAAGCGCGCTGAACCGTAATAACCTCAAAAAATTTGCGCCTTCATGACTTGAAACTTTTCAAGTTATCCACAAGTTACAAACATCTTTAACAAATCGGAAAACTGGAGAAAATCATGGGAAGAATTATCGGCATTGACCTCGGCACTACCAATTCCTGCGTGGCCATCATGGAAGGCAATACGCCCAAAGTGATCGAGAACTCTGAAGGTGCACGCACCACGCCTTCCATCATCGCGTACCAGGACGGTGGCGAAGTGCTGGTGGGTGCATCGGCCAAGCGCCAAGCCGTGACCAATCCGCGCAACACGTTATATGCCGTCAAGCGCCTGATTGGCCGTAAATTTGCAGAGAAAGAAGTCCAGAAAGACATCGATCTCATGCCTTACAAAATTGCCGCTGCCGACAATGGTGATGCTTGGGTAGAAGTGCGCGGCGAGCGTATGGCGCCCCAGCAGGTTAGTGCTGATGTACTGCGCAAGATGAAGAAGACGGCGGAAGACAATCTGGGTGAAGCTGTCACCGACGCGGTCATCACCGTGCCTGCCTACTTCAACGATGCCCAGCGCCAGGCCACCAAAGACGCAGGCCGCATTGCCGGTCTGGACGTCAAGCGCATCATCAACGAACCCACTGCGGCAGCCCTGGCTTTTGGCCTGGACAAGCAGGAAAAAGGCGACCGAAAAATCGCCGTGTATGACCTGGGTGGCGGCACGTTTGACGTGTCCATCATCGAGATTGCCGATGTCGATGGCGAAAA
>JANOLC010000365.1:0-2490 GCA_031419575.1 Burkholderiales bacterium
GCCAATGCAGACACCCCCGCAAAGGCGTGCAGCGTGTGTGCCACCAAGGGCTTGCCAGCCACCTGTTGGTATTGCTTGGGTTGGGCCGTACCCGCCCGGCTGCCCGATCCCGCGCAAGGCACCAAGGCCCAAAGGCGCGGGGTGTTGCTGGGGAAAGGGGTGAAATCAAACATGGGCAAGGCATCAGAGGACAGGGGCATGATGCCCATTCTAAAATCCAGCCCATCGCAGTCCGATTGCGCCCTTTTCTACCCCACACCCCCACCCACCACGGTGCGGGGTGTTTTGTATTTGTGTTTTCAGTTTTTTGGTACGCAAAAATTCATGGATTTACCCAAACTTCAATCCGGCAAGCGCTTCACGTTGCCCCGTCCGGTCGGTTCTGCTGATGCCCTGCTGTTGGCCCAACTCGGTGCGCGGGAAAAGGCCAGCGGCAAGCTGATGGCCATTGTCACGGCCGATGCAGTGGATGCCCAGCGGCTGATTGAAGAGATGGCCTTTTTTGCCCCTGACCTGCGTTGCGCCCTGTTCCCCGATTGGGAAACCCTGCCCTACGACACGTTTTCACCGCACCAAGACCTGATCAGCGAACGCCTGGCCACGCTGTGGCGCATCCAGCAGCGCAACCGCGATACCGGCGCGGATGTGGTGCTGATTCCCGCCACCACGGCGCTGTACCGCGTGGCACCACCCAGTTTTCTGGCGGGCTACACGTTTCAGTTCAAGGTCAAGCAGAAGCTGGATGAAGCCAAGCTCAAGGCTCAATTGACGCTGGCCGGCTACAGCCACGTGACACAAGTGGTCAGCCCTGGTGAATATGCCGTGCGTGGCGGGCTGATTGACCTGTTCCCCATGGGCAGCCCCGTGCCCTACCGCGTGGACTTGTTTGACGACGAGATCGACAGCATCCGCACCTTTGACCCCGACAGCCAGCGCAGCTTGTACCCCGTGCCGGAGGTCCGCCTGCTGCCGGGCCGCGAGTTCCCCATGGACGACGACGCTCGGGCCAAATTCCGCAGCCGCTGGCGTGAGCTGCTGGACGGCGACCCGACCCGCAGCCGCATCTACAAGGACATGGGCAACGGCGTGGCCACCGCTGGTATTGAGTACTACCTGCCGCTGTTTTTTGAAGAGACCGCCACCGTATTTGACTATTTGGGCAAGGATGCCACCGTGGTGCTGCACGGCGACCTGGAGCCTGCATTCCAGCGTTTCTGGCAGGACACCAAAGACCGCTACCGCCTGGTGCAAACCGACCCGGAGCGCCCCGCACTGCCGCCAGAAACCCTGTTTTTAAGCAGCGAGCAGTTTTATGCACGGGCTAATGACTACGCGCAGCTGGCCTTGCGTCCCCCGGCCGTTCGCGCCGAAGCCACCACGCCAGCCGAAGCCTCATCAGACTACGCCGAATTCGAAGCCCTCCCCGCCATGACGGTGGTGCGCGGCTCGGATGACCCGCTCTCCAACCTCAAACTCCACGCCCGCAACACGCAGCAGCGCATTCTGGTGCTGGCCGAGAGTGACGGTCGCCGCGAGAGCCTGCTGGACTTTTTGCGCGCCTCGCAGGTCGATCCACCTGCGTTTGACTCTCTGCTGGATTTCCAGACCAGCGAGGAAAAAATCGGCATCGCCACCGCCGCACTGAACACCGGTTTTGCGTGGCTGGAAGCCGGCATCGACCTGGTGACTGAGACCGAGCTTTTCGCCGCCGGCCCCACCACGCGCCGCCGCAAAAAGCAGGAACAGGTCAGCGATGTCGAAGCGCTGATCAAAGATTTGAGCGAGCTCAATCTGGGCGACCCGGTCGTGCATTCTGCCCACGGCATTGGCCGCTATAAAGGCCTGGTGAATCTGGACCTGGGCAACAAGCTGCCCAATGGTGAGCCGGAAGTGCAGGAGTTTTTGCACCTGGAATATGCCGACCAGGCCACGCTGTATGTGCCGGTGAGCCAGTTGCAACTCATCAGTCGTTACACGGGGGTGAGTGCCGACGAAGCACCGCTGCACCGCCTGGGCAGTGGCCAGTGGGAAAAAGCCAAGCGCAAAGCCGCCGAGCAGGTACGCGATAGCGCCGCCGAGTTGCTCAACATCTACGCCCGCCGCGCCCTGCGCGAAGGCCACGCGTTCCGCTACTCGCCCAACGACTACGAAACCTTTGCCAACGCCTTCGGCTTTGAAGAAACCGCCGACCAGAAGGCGGCTATTCACGCCGTCATTCAAGACATGATCAGCCCGCGCCCCATGGACCGTTTGATCTGCGGCGATGTGGGTTTTGGCAAAACCGAAGTCGCTTTGCGCGCCGCTTTCATCGCCATCACCGGTGGCAAACAGGTGGCCTTTCTGGCCCCCACCACGCTGCTGGCCGAGCAGCATTACCAGACGCTGGTAGACCGCTTCAGCAAATGGCCGGTGAAGGTGGCCGAGGTGTCCCGCTTCAGGTCGGGCAAAGAGATCACCGTGTCGCTCAAAGGCATTGCCGACGGCACGGTG
>JANOLC010000366.1:0-2734 GCA_031419575.1 Burkholderiales bacterium
CACCATCCGCTGGCTTGGCCTGCACAAAGGCCAGCACTTCTTTCTTTTGTACCAGCCAGCTGTGTACCTTGTTCTTGAGCACCGGGGCTTTGCCAGGTGAGCCAAGGCCCTTGCCGTGCACCACGCGCACGCAGCGAATGCCTTGTTTGTGCGCGTCGCGGATGAACTGGCTCAGCAACTCCCGCGCACCATCGCTGCGCAAGCCGTGCAGATCCAACTGGCGCTGAATGCTCCAGTCGCCTCGGCGCAGTTTGCGGGTGACGTCGGTACCGATGCCGGGGCGGCGAAAGCTCAGGTGCTCGACGGTGTCCAGCAGGGTGCTGACGTCAAACTCGTCGCTGATGGCTTCGCGCAAAACGGCCTCGTCATCCAGCTTTTGTTGCTTGGGCTCAGGCAAAGGCAGCTTCTTTTTTAATAGCAAACTTCCTTTATCCGGTAGGGACTTGACGGCTCCAGCGGCATTAACAAACAGGTTTTTCTCGGCGGCCAGGCGGGCCGCGATGCGGGCGCGTTCAGTGGCCAGCGCTGCTGCCTCGCGGGCTTGTGCTTCGATTTGGACTTTGACAATTTTCAGGTCGGCCAGTGTGGTGACTTTCACATCAAACCCTTCTCGCTCATCGACAGCGTCTCGCCAATGCCCACAATGATGTGGTCCAGTACGCGCACGTCAATCAAGGCCAGGGCACTTTTCAGCGTTTGGGTCAGGGACTCATCGGCGCGGGAGGGCTGCACCGACCCACTGGGGTGGTTGTGCGCCAGCACCACGGCGGCGGCCTGGTGGTGCAGGGCACGCAGCACCACCTCGCGCGGGTAAACCGAGGTTTGGCTCAGCGTGCCGCGAAACATCTCTTCCAAGTGGATCAGCCGGTGCTGCGCGTCCAGAAACAGCACCACAAATACCTCGTGGTTGGCGTGATTCTTGGACGATAAATGCAGTTGCAGATAGTGTTTCAGCGACTCGGGCGTGGCGAATATTTCGCGCTCCTTGAGTTGCTGGGCCATCGCCCGCCGCGCCAGCTCCAGCACAGCGACCAGCTCCGAGCGCTTGGCAGGCCCCAGCCCTTTGACGCGCTTCAAATCGTCAGTGGTGGCGTGCAGCAGCCCGGCAATGCCGTCAAACCCCTTGTCACCGGCAGCGTTGGTTTTAAGGTGCAGCAGCTCGTCAGCCATCTGCAGCACGCCCTTGCCTTTGATGCCGGTGCGCAGCAGCAGGGCCAGCAGCTCGGCATCACTCAGGGCACCAGGTCCGCGCGCCAGCATTTTTTCGCGGGGGCGGACATCTTCGGGGAGATTTTTGATGGACATGAGGTTTCTACAATGGAGACCAAGTTTATCGAGAGTTCTATGACATCCAATACCGCTGGTTCAGTGGCCCAGGTTCAGCCGGGCTCTTTCCTCACCTTGCACTACCGCCTGGCCGGCCCGGCGGGCAACATCATCAACACGTTTGACGGCAAGCCCGCCACGCTGTCCTTGGGCACGGGTGAATTGTCACCTGCGGTTGAGCAATGCCTGCTGGGGCTGGACGAGGGCTCCCGCGCCACGTTCGAGCTGCCCGCTGGTGCGGCTTTTGGTGAGCGCAATGCCGACATGGTGCAGTGGGTAGCGGCCAAACTGCTGCGCGAGCTGGGCGACCCGCACGAAACCTATCGCGTAGGCGATGTGGTGCAGTTCCCCACGCCAGATGGGCAGGGCAGCTATGCGGGCGCGGTGATGCAGGTGGGCAACGACGCATCAGCCGTCTCAGTGGGTGATGCGGTGCTGTTTGATTTCAACCACCCGCTGGCCGGGCAATCCGTGACGTTTGAAGTCCATGTGATTGGAGTCCTATGACCGTCCCTCCCCAAGAAATTGTTTTGGCCGAGCCCCGTGGTTTTTGCGCGGGCGTGGACCGCGCCATTGAGATTGTGGAGCGCGCGCTGCAAAAGTTTGGTCGCCCCATCTACGTGCGCCATGAAATCGTGCACAACACCTATGTCGTGAACGATCTTAAAACGAAAGGCGCAATTTTCATTGAAGAACTGGACGACGTGCCCCCCGGTGCCACGCTGGTGTTCAGCGCCCACGGTGTGAGCAAAGCGATCCAGAACGAAGCCGCTGCGCGGGGCTTCCAGATTTTTGATGCCACCTGCCCGCTGGTGACCAAGGTGCACGTGGAGGTCGCCAAGCTGTACAAGGAGGGGTTTGAATTCATCATGATCGGCCACAAAGGCCATCCCGAAGTAGAGGGCACGATGGGCCAGCTTGAGGGCGGCATTCACCTGGTGGAGTGCGTCGACGACGTGGCCCGCGTGAACCCCAGCCAGACCGTCAAGCTGGCGGTGGTCACGCAAACCACCTTGAGCGTGGACGATGCCGCTGAAATTTCGGATGCCGTGAAAGCCCGCTTTCCCAACGTGCGCAGCCCCAAGCAACAAGACATTTGCTACGCCACCCAAAACCGCCAGGACGCCATCAAAATCATGTCGCCCCAGGTGGACCTGGTGATCGTGGTGGGGAGCCCCACCAGCTCCAACAGCAACCGCTTGGCCGAGCTGGCCCGCAAACTGGGCGTGGCTAGCTACATGGTGGACAGCCCCGATGAGTTGCAAGCCGACTGGCTCGAAGGCCGCCAGCGCGTGGGCCTGACGGCCGGAGCCTCGGCCCCCGAAATTTTGGTTAGCCAAGTCATTGACCGCATCAAAGCGCTGGGCGCGGTGTCGGTGCGCAAGATGAGCGGCATCGAGGAAACCGT
>JANOLC010000367.1:0-3488 GCA_031419575.1 Burkholderiales bacterium
TGGAGCGCCAGGGCTTTGAAGTGACTTATTTGGATGTGCAGGCCGATGGCTTGGTGGATCTGGAGGTGTTCAAGGCCGCCATCCGCCCCGACACCATTCTGGCCAGCGTCATGTTCGTCAACAACGAAATTGGCGTGATTCAGGACATCACGGCGATTGGCAACATTTGCCGCGCCAAGGGTGTGATTTTTCACGTCGATGCAGCGCAGGCCACGGGGCGGGTTGACATTGACATGAGCACTTTACCCGTCGATCTGATGAGTCTGACATCGCACAAAACCTACGGCCCCAAAGGCATTGGTGCGCTGTTTGTGCGCCGCAAGCCCCGTATTCGTATCGAAGCGCAGATGCACGGTGGTGGTCATGAGCGTGGCATGCGGTCGGGTACGTTACCAACGCATCAAATTGTGGGTATGGGCGAAGCCTACCGTATTGCCAAAGAGGAGATGGGTTCTGAAAACGTTCGCATTCGCGCGCTGCATGACCGCATGCTAGCCGGTCTAAAAGACTTGGAGCAGGTGTTTATCAACGGGCATGAAACGCAACGTGTGCCGCACAACCTGAACATGAGTTTTAACTATGTCGAAGGCGAATCGTTGATCATGGGCATCAAGGGCTTGGCTGTTTCAAGCGGCTCAGCTTGTACATCCGCCAGCCTGGAGCCCAGCTATGTGTTGCGCGCCCTTGGCCGCAGCGATGAGCTGGCACACAGCAGCCTGCGCATGACCATCGGTCGCTGGACGACTGAAGCCGAAATCGATTACGCGATCGAGACCATCAAAGTTAACGTGGCGCGTCTGCGAGACCTGAGCCCTTTGTGGGACATGTACAAAGATGGGATCGACATAAGCACTATCCAGTGGGCAGCACACTAAATTTAAGAGGTAAACCAAATGGCCTATTCAGAAAAAGTCGTTGATCACTACGAAAACCCCCGCAATGTCGGCAGCTTTGAAAAAGGCGATGACTCCGTGGGTACTGGCATGGTGGGCGCGCCCGCTTGTGGCGACGTGATGAAGTTGCAAATCAAGGTCAACCCGCTCACCGGCGTGATTGAAGATGCGCGCTTTAAAACCTATGGATGCGGCTCGGCTATTGCGTCGAGCTCATTGGTGACCGAATGGGTTAAAGGCAAGACGCTGGACGAGGCGGCTGCCCTTAAAAATAGCCAAATCGCCGAGGAACTGGCCTTGCCGCCTGTCAAAATTCACTGCTCCATTTTGGCCGAAGATGCCATCAAGGCCGCCGTGGACGACTACAAAAAGAAACATCTGACCCCTCAAGCTGCCTGACATGCCCGTTACCGTTACAGAAGCCGCAGCCCGCCATGTCAGTCGTTACCTCACCAAGCGTGGCAAGGGGGTGGGGGTTCGTTTGGGTGTCAAGACCACGGGGTGCTCCGGTCTAGCTTATACGCTGGAATATGTGGATGAGTTGGCGCCTGAGGATATGGTGTTTGAGGGCCACGGCGTCAAGGTTTTGGTAGATCCCAAAAGTTTTGCCTATATCGACGGCACCCAGCTTGACTTTGTACGTGAGGGTTTGAACGAGGGCTTTCGCTTCAATAACCCCAATGAGCGGGACAAGTGTGGCTGCGGTGAATCGTTTCGGGTTTGAGTTGCCAGCCTGTGAACCTTCAGTCTGACGACTTTGAACTCTTCGGTCTTGCTCCGCAATTTGCCCAAGACCGCACTGCTATAGATGCACGCTGGAAAGAGCTGCAGCGTGAAGCTCATCCCGACAAGTTCGCAGCCCAAGGCTCTGCCTCCCAGCGCATTGCCATGCAGTGGTCTGTGCGCATCAATGAAGCGTATCAGCGGCTCAAAGACCCCTTGAAGCGCGCTGCGTACTTGTGTGAGATACACGGCGCTGCGGTCAATGCCGAAAACAATACCGCCATGCCTGCCGCGTTTTTAATGCAGCAAATGGAATGGCGCGAAGACTTGGACGATGCTCAGTCCGAGGCCGACCTGGAGGCCATCAGTGCCACATTGTCAGAAACGCGCAATCACATCCTTCAGCGATGCGCGCAATTGCTGGACGAGAAAAATGACTATGCGGCAGCCGTGGGGCAGGTCAGGGCGTTGATGTTCGTTGAGCGATTTGCCCATGACGTTGAAAAGCGCTTTGAGCAACTGGGACAATAGCGTCCGTACAAGAAAAGCACATCAAAATTCATGGCGTTATTGCAGATATCCGAACCCGGTCAGTCGCCCAACCCGCACGAGCGGCGCATTGCGGTGGGCATTGATTTAGGCACCACACACTCTTTGGTCGCCGCTGTGCGCAGTGGTGTGGCGGAATGCCTGGCCGACGATGCCGGGCGCGTTCTCTTGCCGTCCGTGGTGCGCTACCTGGAGGGCGGTGGGCGGCAGATTGGTTTCGACGCTCTTGCTGAAGTGGTAGCCGACCCCGAAAATACCATTTCATCGGCCAAGCGCTTTATGGGCCGTAACCTGGATGATGTGAAAGAATCCGCCAAGCTGCCTTACCGGTTTGTGAACCACACGGGCATGCTGGGACTGCAAACCGTCGGTGGTGAAAAATCGCCAGTTGAGGTTAGCGCCGACATTTTGGCCACACTGCGTTACCGCGCCGAGGACACCTTCAACGACGACTTGTTTGGCGCCGTCATTACCGTGCCCGCCTACTTTGACGACGCCCAGCGCCAAGCCACCAAAGACGCCGCCACGCTGGCGGGTTTGAATGTTTTGCGGTTGATTAATGAGCCCACCGCCGCAGCCATCGCCTACGGGCTGGATAACGCCAGCGAAGGCGTTTACGCCATCTACGACCTGGGTGGCGGCACGTTTGACATCTCCATCCTGCGCTTGTCCCAAGGTGTTTTTGAGGTCATTGCCACAGGTGGTGACTCCAGTTTGGGCGGCGACGATTACGACCAGGCGCTGGCAGACTGGGTACTGGCTCAGTTGGGGCTGCAAGCGGTCTCGGCCAATGATAAAGCCGCCATCATGCGTGCAGCTCGCGCCTGTAAAGAAGCCTTGTCTGCTACTGATATTGCAGCAATGAATGTCCATTTGACGGGGACTATAGGTACATTTGATGTAAAAATTAGCCAATTTGACGCAATTACGGTTTCCTTGACCTCCCGCACGATGGCCGCCGTTCGCAAGGCCATGCGCGATGCCAAGCTCACAGCGCCAGACATTCAGGGCGTTGTGATGGTGGGCGGCTCCACTCGCATGCCGCAAGTGCGCCGTGCGGTGGCTGAGTTTTTTGGGCGTGAGCCTTTGACCAACCTCAACCCTGATGAAGTCGTGGCCTTGGGTGCCGCCATTCAGGCTAACCAGCTAGCTGGCAACAATCCATCGGGCGATTTGCTGCTGCTTGACGTGATTCCCCTGTCGCTTGGCATTGAGACCATGGGTGGGCTGGCCGAGCGCATCGTGCCGCGCAACCAGACCATTCCAACGGCCATGGCACAGGACTTCACCACCTACAAAGACGGCCAAACTGCCTTGGCGCTG
>JANOLC010000368.1:0-5437 GCA_031419575.1 Burkholderiales bacterium
ACAGCGGCTTGTGCGCCTCAAACGGCATGGCATACAGCGCCACCATCACCAAGGCTTCTCGTTTGCGGCCTTCCACCTCGGCATCGGCATCGGGTGCGCGGCCACCCAGCACACGCAGGGTGTAGCGGTAGAGGTCTTCCAGCAGTTTGCCCTTCCAGGCGTTCCACACCTTGGGGCTGGTGCCGCGAATGTCGGCCACGGTCAGCAAATACAAGGCGGTGAGATACCGCTCGCTACCCACCCGCTTGGCGAAAGCGCCAATCACGTCAGGATCGCTCAGATCTGATTTTTGAGCGATGCGGCTCATGGTCAGGTGCTCTTGAACCAAAAACTCGATGAGGTTGCTGTCCTCGCGGTCAATTCCGTGTTGCTTGCAAAAGCGTCGCGCATCGGCTGTCCCCAGCACCGAGTGATCGCCACCACGCCCCTTGGCGATGTCATGAAAAAGCGCTGCAATGTACAGCACGTAGGGCTTGTCCCAGCCCGCACCGAGCTGAGAGCAAAACGGATACTCATGCGCGTGCTCGGCCAGGAAAAAGCGGCGCACATTGCGCAGCACCATCAGGATGTGCTGGTCCACCGTATAGACGTGGAACAGGTCATGCTGCATCTGGCCCACGATGCGCCTGAAGACCCACAAGTAGCGCCCCAGCACCGAGGTCTGGTTCATCAGCCGCATGGCGTGGGTGATGCCGTCATGCTGCAACACGATTTGCCTGAACGTCGCACGGTTCACCGGGTCATTGCGAAACTTGCCATCCATCAGATCACGTGCGTTGTACAAAGCACGAAGCGTTCTGGCGGACAAACCTTTCACGCCTACCGTGGTCTGGTAGAGCAAAAAGGTTTCCAGAATGGCGTGCGGGTCGCGCTGGTACAGGTCGTCGGTGACCACCTCAATCATGCCGGCCTTGTCCAGAAAACGCTCGTTGATAGGACGCGGCTCGTGGACTGATGGGTTCAGTCGCTCCTCGATGTTCATCAACAAGATCTGGTTGAGCTGGGTCACCGCCTTGGCTGCCCAGTAGTAGCGACGCATCAGCGCCTCGCTGGAGCGCACGGGCAGACGGGTGCCATCTGGGGACTCTGATAAATAGTCGAATGACGTGGCGATTGCGGTCTGCATGTCAAATACCAACCGGTCTTCACGCCGCCCAGCAATTAAATGCAGGCGCGCGCGGATGAGCCGCAGCAGGGCTTCATTGCGCTTGATTTGCTTGACCTCAAATGGCGTGGCCAAGCCATTGCGAGCCAGGTCATCCCAGTTTTTGCCAAAACCCGCGGCCTTGGCCACCCACAAAATAATTTGCAAATCGCGCAGACCGCCGGGCGACTCTTTGCAGTTGGGTTCCAGCGAGTAGGGTGTGTTTTCAAACTTGTTATGGCGCTGGCGCAGCTCCAACGTTTTGGCAATGAAGAAGGCTTTGGGGTCCAGGCTGGCGCGAAACTGCTTTAAAAATCGATTGAACAGCCGCACATCCCCGGTGATCAGGCGTGACTCGATCAATGAGGTCTGCACCGTCACATCTTTGTCCGCCTCGGCCAGGCAATCGGCCACGTTGCGCACGCTGGAGCCAATTTCCAGACCGGCGTCCCAGCAGTGGCCAATGAAGGTTTCAATTTGGGTCTTTAGCGCCGCGTCGGTATCGGGTGAGCGGTCGTTGGGCAGCAAGAGCAACACGTCCACATCAGAATGCGGAAACAGCTCTTCCCGGCCAAATCCGCCCACGGCCACCAACGCAAGCGGTTTTTCAAATCCGCTCGTGCGCCACAAGGTGCGCAGGGTGTTGTCCGTCAGTTGTGAGATCTTCTGCAAGCCCACACGCACCCCCCGAGTGGACGACCCGCTGGATGCGATGGACTGCATCAACGCCGTCTTTTGGGCACGGTATTCATCGCGCAGCGCTTGCGACGGGTTCATTGTGTGGCGGGTACGGCGAATGCGGCTGGGGCTGTTGGTAAGGCGCTTTGAACCGGCACAAAGGCAGGCGTGGGCGGGCTGCCCGCTGACAGTGTCAACACGTCGTAACCCGTCTCAGTCACCAGCACCGTGTGCTCCCATTGGGCGGATAGCGAATGGTCTTTGGTGACGATGGTCCAGCCGTCTTTCTCCGGGCCATCTTTGATCTCTTTGCGCCCGGCGTTGATCATCGGTTCGATGGTGAAGGTCATGCCAACTTTGAGCATTTCCAGCGTGCCGGGCTTTCCGTAGTGCAGCACTTGGGGCTCTTCATGAAAGATCTGGCCGATGCCGTGGCCGCAAAACTCGCGCACCACGCTAAACCCTTGGCCTTCGGCAAACTTTTGGATGGCCCAGCCAATATCACCCAAATGAATGCCGGGTTTAACCATTTTGATACCGTGCCACATCGCGTCGTAGGTGATCGCGCACAGTCGTTTGGCAGCAATGCTGGTGTCGCCTACGATGAACATGCGGCTGGTGTCGCCATGCCAACTGTCTTTAATGACAGTGACATCAATGTTGACGATGTCGCCTTTCTTCAGCACTTTGTCATTGGGGATGCCATGGCAGACTTGGTGATTGACGGACGTGCAAATCGACTTGGGGTAGGGCGTGGAGCCACCGCCTGTGTAGTTCAGCGGCGCGGGGATGGCCCCTTGCACCTGCGTGATGTAGTTGTGGGCCAGCTTGTCCAGCTCGTTGGTGGTCACGCCAGGTTTGACGTGAGGGGTTAAAAAATCGAGCACTTCAGAGGCCAATTTGCCCGCTATTCGCATGCCTTGCACGCCTTTGGCGTCTTTGTAGGTGATAGTCATAGGACAAATTATCCCAGAGGGCGCAAACCTGCGTAAACCTGCGTTGTACGCGGCTCAACATGTAAACTTTGTAACCCACCCGGATAGCGGTTCTGAAGTTCCGCCTTTCCACTGTTCGGCACCTCAAGTTAGGAGACACCGTATGTCAGACGACAACCCCGTCAAGCAACGCGCCACGCTGGGCGATGGCTACAGGCAGTATTTTGAAATGTCGCCAGCGCTGGAGACCGATCGCATTAATGATGTGCACTTCATCCGCCACGATGTCTATGCCCGTGAACTGGGCTTTGAGGCGGTGCGGCCAGACCAGCGGGAATCCGACAAATACGACCGCCATGCCGTTCATTGCCTGGTGCGAACCGTCAACACGCCCATTCGTTTGGCGGGTTGTGCCCGTGTTGTGTTGACCGACCGACACGACCCCGAGGCGTTGCTGCCCTTTGAGGTGTACTGCAAGGACTCCATCGACCGCAGCATCATTGATCCGTCCAAACTGCCGCGCAAAAAAGTCGCGGAGATATCCCGAGTGGCGGTGATGGGTGAGTTCCGGCGGCGTAAGGGCGAGGGCGGGCAAGAGGCTCCTGTGGCCGATCAAGATTTTGGCGACGACAAGCAGCCCCGGTTTCCCTACATCCCCATCAGTTTGTACTTTGCTGCTGTACAAATGGCGCAACGTGCGGGCATTGAATACTTATTTACCCTGACCGAGCCGCGTCTGGCCCAGCACTTTGGCAAGCTTGGCGTCAACGTCATCACCATTGGCGAGGCGGTGGAGCACCGCGGTCTGCGGGTGCCGTCCATGTTGATGGCGAATGAAATTTACGGCAGCCTGCGCTCGCTGGTTCGCCCCCTGTGGCATGCCGTTGAAGAGCAAATGGCCCCGGTTTACGCGCGGCGCGCTGCTACTTCGTAGATGGGGAGTGCGGGCGGGGAGGGGCAGGTCGCAGGTAAAATCTTGGGCGGATCTACCCTTTCACGAGCGCTTACCCTCGCTACTACCCTTGACTCAGCACATCACCACTTTTGAAGGCGGCAGCGCTCTCAGCAGCTTTCGGTCTCAGCAACTTCTTCCCCGCCTGCAAGCCATCTCCGAGTGCATCAACAGCGTGAGCGCTCGTTTTGTGCACCTAGTGCTGTCTGAGGTGGCCCCCGGTGCGGTGCTGACCCAGCAGTTGGCGGCTTTACTGACTTATGGCGAGCCCTATGGCGCGCCCACGGGCAGCTCAACTGATGGCCAGCCTTTGATTGTCGTCACGCCACGTTTTGGCACCGTGTCCCCGTGGGCCTCCAAAGCCACTGACATTGCCCACAACTGCGGCCTGCCCGTGCGTCGGGTTGAGCGCATTGTGGAATACCGCATCACGCTCAAAACTCGCGTGCTGGGCAAAACGGAACTAAACCCTGAACAACTGGCTCAAGTCGGCGCGCTGCTGCATGACCGCATGACCGAGAGCGTGATGTTTGAGCGCGCACAGGCCCAGCAACTGTTCACGGAACTGCACGCAGCACCCATGGTGCATGTGGATGTGCTGATGGGTGGCAAAGACGCTCTGAAATCCGCCAATGCGGAGTTTGGTCTGGCACTGGCCGAGGACGAAATCGATTACTTGGTGGCCGCGTTTACCCAGCTCCACCGCAACCCCACCGACGTGGAGCTGATGATGTTCGCCCAGGCCAACAGTGAACACTGCCGCCATAAAATTTTTAACGCCGAATTCACCATTGACGACGTGGCGCAGGGAATCAGCCTGTTTGGCATGATCCGCCACACCCATCAAACCAACCCCCGGCACATGCTGGTGGCCTACTCGGACAACGCCTCGGTGATGGAGGGCAGCCTGGTCGAGCGTTTTGTCGCCAAATCAGCAGTAAAATCAGCCTCAAGTCCCCGTGGAATGGGAATAGTTAGCTATGAAAAAAGTAGCGAAACCAACCACATTCTGATGAAGGTGGAAACCCACAACCACCCCACCGCCATCTCGCCATTCCCCGGCGCGTCCACCGGTGCGGGGGGTGAGATCCGCGATGAAGGCGCAACCGGCCGTGGCTCCAAACCCAAAGCAGGCCTCACGGGTTTCACTGTTTCCAAGCTTTGGCCCGAAGCCAGCCCCGAACGGAAATCTGGTTACTACGGCAAGCCCGAACACATTGCCAGCCCATTGCAAATCATGATTGAAGGGCCGCTGGGCGGGGCAGCGTTCAACAATGAGTTTGGTCGCCCCAACTTGCTGGGCTACTTTCGCGAATACGAACAAGGCATTTCCCACACGACGCCAGCGGGCGAGGTGCAAGAGCAGCGCGGCTACCACAAGCCCATCATGATTGCCGGTGGCCTGGGCGTGATTGATGCCACGCAGACCCACAAGATCGAATTCCCCGCAGGCAGCCTCCTGATTCAACTGGGTGGCCCTGGCATGCGCATTGGCATGGGCGGCAGCGCGGCCAGCTCCATGGCCACGGGGGCGAATGCGGCCCAGCTTGACTTCGATTCGGTCCAACGCGGCAACCCGGAGATTGAGCGGCGCGCGCAAGAGGTCATTAACCATTGCTGGGCAATGGGGAATGGTGGCTCCGCCGATGTCGGCAACCCCATCCTCGCCATTCACGATGTCGGTGCCGGTGGCCTGAGCAACGCGTTCCCCGAGCTGACCAACGATGC
>JANOLC010000369.1:0-1566 GCA_031419575.1 Burkholderiales bacterium
GCTGAGTGCGTTGTGTTCAATCAAGTCCAGCAACCGCCCCGGTGTGGCAACCACCAGGTCGGCCCCACCACGCAGGCCCATCATCTGGGGGTTGATGGATACGCCACCAAAGATCACCGTGGTTTTGACGCTGACAGGCAGATGTTGTGACAAGGCGTCGATCACCTCACCCACCTGTGCCGCCAGCTCACGCGTGGGCACCAGGATCAGCGTCTGAACCTGGGCTTTGGAGGCGCGTTGGTTGGCAAAGGTTGCGCCCATGGCCTGCTGCAACTTGTGAAGCAGCGGCAGACAAAAGGCCGCCGTCTTGCCGGAGCCGGTTTGCGCCAGCGCCAGCACGTCGTTGCCCTTCAAAATCTCGGGAATCGCCCGCGACTGAACCGGCGTGGGCTCGGTGTAGGCCTGCGCAGTGACAGCCTGCAACAGCGCGGGGGAAAGACCGAGTTGGGTGAAGGGCATGCGTTAAATCAAACTTTACATGTTGTCAGTAAAGCTGCGCAGCTTGTCCGAGCGGCTGGGGTGCTTGAGCTTGCGCAGCGCCTTGGCTTCGATCTGGCGAATGCGCTCACGGGTCACATCAAACTGCTTGCCCACTTCCTCCAGCGTGTGGTCGGACGTCATCTCGATGCCGAAACGCATGCGCAGCACTTTGGCTTCGCGGGGGGTCAGGCTGTCCAGGATGTCTTTGACGACATCGCGCAGGCCGGCCTGCATGGCCGCTTCCATAGGCGCGGTGTTGGCACCGTCTTCAATGAAGTCGCCCAGGTGGCTGTCGTCATCGTCACCAATCGGCGTTTCCATGGAAATCGGCTCTTTGGCAATTTTCATGATTTTGCGGATCTTGTCCTCCGGGATCTCCATGCGCTCGGCCAGCACAGACGCATCGGGCTCAAAGCCAAACTCCTGGAGGTGCTGACGGCTGATGCGGTTCATCTTGTTGATGGTCTCGATCATGTGCACTGGAATCCGGATGGTGCGGGCCTGATCCGCGATGGAGCGCGTGATGGCTTGGCGAATCCACCAGGTGGCGTAGGTCGAAAACTTGTAACCACGGCGGTACTCAAACTTGTCCACGGCCTTCATCAGGCCGATGTTGCCTTCCTGGATCAAGTCGAGGAATTGAAGGCCACGGTTGGTGTATTTTTTGGCAATCGAAATCACCAAACGCAGGTTGGCCTCGATCATTTCCTTTTTGGCAGCGCGGCTGGCGTACTCGCCCTCATTCATGCGCTTGTTGATGTCCTTGAGCCGGTCCAGGGGCACCACCACGCGGGATTGCAGGTCGGCCAGCTTTTGTTGAATGTCTTGCACCGGGGGAATGTTGCGACCCATGATCGCGCTCCAGGGCTTGCCTGCAGCGGTTTGCTTTTCGATCCATTTCAGGTTGAGCAACTGGCTGGCAATCTTGTTGCCGGACTTGTCACGACCGCTGAAATCAGCAATGAAGCTTTCTTGCGGGTAACCGCACTTGTCCACAATGATGCGGCGCAGTTCGCGCTCTTTCTTGCGGATGTCATCCACTTGCGAGCGAACCATGTCGCACAGTTTTTCGATCGCCTTGGCGGT
>JANOLC010000370.1:0-5874 GCA_031419575.1 Burkholderiales bacterium
TTGGAGACTTCAAAGCGCTAATGCAACGCGTAGATATCAAGCAACTCGATGCACTTTTTGAGGCTCAAGTCCCCGCCCCTATTGAAGAGTCTGCTATTGAAACTGTAGTTCCTGGCGGCGAACCCATCGCCCCCACCATCACCATCGACGACTTTGTGAAGATTGATTTGCGCATCGCAAGAATAGTGAATTGCGAAGCAGTGGAAGGCTCTACCAAGCTGCTGCGCCTGACCCTTGACGTGGGTGAAGGCACTGACCCGCAGGGGAATCCCAAGACGCGCAATGTGTTCAGTGGCATCGCCAGCGCCTACCAACCCGTCGACCTGATTGGCAAACACACCGTGCTGGTCGCCAACCTGGCCCCACGCAAGATGAAGTTCGGCATCAGTGAGGGTATGGTGCTGGCTGCCAGTCAGGGCGATGAAAAAGCCAACCCCGGTATTTACGTGCTGGAGCCTGGCGCCGGGGCACAACCGGGCATGCGGGTGCGCTGAGCCACAAGCCGTGCCCGCATCGAAGCCAACCTGTCACCCCTGTAAAATCTGTCCATGAGCTTCAACCTGACTTCCATCTTCCGCCGTCCCGACTACAAGTCTGAAGTTACCCAGTTCATCGACAAGATGAAGGCTGACAAGCCCACGCTGGAAAGCAGCCAGCGCGCCGGGCGTGCTCTGCTGTGGGACAAGGCTGTTGACCGCAGCGCCTGGACGGAGTACCGCGCCGCGCAGGTCGAGCAAAAGCCCTACGTTTACCAGACTGAAGCCAAATAGGCCTGAAGTCCCCGCCAATGGGGGACGCTTTGCTACTTATTTAATAGCAACCTCATGACCTCTGCGCCTGCTCTCCATGAGGCTATTTCCCTGATGCCGGCCAATGAAGCCGCTCTGGCCAGCTCACCCACCGTGGTGGACCAAGTGGCGCTGGCACGTTTGTATGGGGAGCCGCTATTTACCATGCCGCAGGATTTGTACATCCCGCCCGATGCGCTGGAAATCTTTCTGGAGGCTTTTGAAGGCCCGCTGGACTTGCTGCTGTACCTGATCCGCAAGCAAAACTTCAACATCCTCGACATCCCCATGGTGGGCGTGACCAAGCAGTACCTGGTCTATGTGGACGAAATTCGCGGGCGCAACCTGGAGCTGGCGGGCGAGTATTTGCTGATGGCTGCGATGCTGATCGAGATCAAGTCACGCATGTTGTTGCCCCCACGCAAAGTGGCCGAGGGCCAGGAGTCGGAAGACCCGCGTGCCGAGCTGGTGCGCCGCTTGCTGGAGTACGAGCAGATGAAGCTGGCTGCGGCCAAACTGAATGCGCTGCCGCAATTTGGCCGTGACTTTCTCAAGGCGCAAGTGTTCATCGAACAATCCCTGCAGCCGCGCTTTCCCGACGTACATGTGCTGGATTTGCAGGCAGCCTGGCACGATATCCTTAAACGCGCCCGGCTGGTGCAGCACCACACCATCACGCGTGAAGAGCTGTCCGTACGCGAGCACATGAGCATCGTGCTGCGGCACCTGCAAGGGCGCAAGTTTGTCGAATTCGAGAAACTGTTTGACGCCAGCAAAGGCGCACCCGTGCTGGTGGTGACGTTCATTGCCATGCTGGAGCTGGCCAAAGAAACCCTGATCGAAATCACCCAGGCCGAAGCCTTTGCCCCGATTTATGTGCGGCTGGCCTTCACACCCGCATGAGTTCGAAGTCATCGCCCACCGGACACCCTATTTCACCCGTTCGGACTGAGCCTGTCGAAGCCCCTTTTCCCCGGAGCGCTATGACCCCCTCATCTCTTGATTTCGACGTGTTGATTGTCGGCAGTGGTCTGGCCGGCCTGTCCGCAGCGCTGAACTTGGCCCCCACTCACCGCGTAGCGATTTTGACCAAACACGCCATGAGCGATGGCTCCAGCGGCTGGGCGCAGGGTGGCATTGCCGCTGTGCTGGCCGAGGGCGACACCTTCGAGGCGCATGTAGACGACACCCTGGTGGCCGGTGCCGGTTTGTCTGACTTGGATGCCACCCGTTTCGTGGTGGAGAACGCGCCGCACTGCATTGCCTGGCTGCAGTCGCTGGGTGTGCCATTCTCCCGGGAGAACGGTGCCCTGCACCTGACCCGCGAAGGCGGTCACAGCGCGCGGCGCATTGTGCACGCCACCGATGCCACGGGTGCTGCGGTGCAAAAAACGCTGATCACCACAGTGCGCAAGACGCCCAACATCACCCTGTTTGAAAACCACACGCTGGTGGACCTGATCACCGAAGGCAAGCTCGACGGCAGCACCGCCAAACACCCCTCCGGCCGCTGCCTGGGCTTGTACGCACTGGATGAGTCCACTGATCAAGTCGTCACCTTCAGCGCCCCGCACACCATTCTGGCTACGGGCGGCGCGGGCAAGGTGTACCTGTACACCACCAACCCCGACACCGCCACGGGCGATGGCATTGCCGCCGCCTGGCGCGCAGGCTGCCGTGTGGCCAACATGGAGTTCATCCAGTTCCACCCCACCTGCCTGTATCACCCGCATGCCAAATCATTTTTGATCACCGAAGCCGTGCGCGGCGAAGGCGGCCGGCTTTTGCTGCCCGCTGAAGCGGGTGGTACCCGCTTTATGCCCCGCCATGACGCACGCGCCGAGCTGGCCCCGCGTGACGTGGTCGCGCGTGCGATTGACTTCGAGATGAAAAAGGGCGGCTTTGACTGCATGTACCTGGACATCTCGCACCAGCCATTGGCATTTTTGAAAGAACACTTTCCCAACATCTATGCGCGCTGCCTGGCGTTGGGCATTGACATCAGCAAGGAACCCATTCCTGTTGTTCCTGCCGCCCACTACACCTGTGGCGGCGTGCTCACCGACCTGCATGGCCGCACGGACGTGACGGGCCTTCACGCCATTGGTGAAACCGCCTGCACCGGCCTGCACGGTGCCAACCGCCTGGCCAGCAACTCGCTGGTGGAATGCATGGTGTTCGCCCGCGCCGCCGCGCAAGACATTGTGGCCAATCCACTCGCCACGCCCCCCGCCCTGCCCGCCTGGGACGACAGCCGTGTGACCGATGCCGATGAATCCGTGGTGATCTCCCACAACTGGGATGAACTGCGCCGCTTCATGTGGGACTACGTGGGCATTGTGCGCACCAACAAACGCCTGGAGCGTGCCGCCCACCGCATTGCCCTGCTGCAAAGCGAAATCCACGAGTTTTACGCCAACTTTCACGTCACCCGCGATTTGCTGGAGCTGCGCAATCTGGTGTTGGTAGCCGACCTCATCGTGCGATCTGCCCAGTCCCGCCGCGAAAGCCGCGGACTGCATTTCAGCCGGGACTACCCGCATATGGACGCGCAAGCGCACAGTACCGTGCTGCGGCCTTGATCAACAAAAAACTCAACCATCCCTCACCATGACCTCTCATTGCGTCCCCACGCCCCGCAAGCCTCTGACCCTGCACCGCCTGCGTGACATGCACGCCACGGGTGAAAAAATCAGCATGCTCACTTGCTACGACGCCGCGTTTGCGCGGGTGCTCGACGCAGCAGAGGTCGACTGCTTGCTGGTGGGCGACTCTTTGAGCATGGTGCTGCAAGGCCAGCCAAGCACGGTGTCGGTCACGTTGGAGGAGATGTGTTACCACACCCGCTGCGTTGCGCGCGGTAATCACACGGCCTGGGTCATCGGCGACATGCCATTTGGCAGCTACCAGGAATCCCGAGAGCAGGCGCTGCGCAGTGCCACCCGGCTGATGCAGGCCGGTGCGCACATGGTCAAACTGGAGGGCGGCGGCTGGACGGCAGACACCGTACGCTTCCTGGTGGAGCGCGGCATACCGGTGTGCGCGCATCTGGGCCTGACGCCCCAGTCGGTACATGCATTGGGTGGCTATCGAATTCAAGGGCGCACCGATGACAGCGCTGCCCTGCTCAAACAACACGCAACCGAGCTGGCCGATGCCGGTGCCGCCATGCTGGTGCTGGAGTTGATTCCCGCCACCCTGGCGCAGGAAATCACCACCGCTTTGCCAATTCCCGTGATCGGCATTGGCGCGGGCGTTCAGTGCAGCGGCCAAGTGCTGGTGTTGCACGACATGCTGAACATCACCACGGGCAAACTGCCACGTTTTGTGCGCAACTTCATGGAAGGCAGCACCGGTGTTGACGATGCGGTGCGCCGCTTTGTTGCCGCCGTCAAAAACCAGAGTTTTCCCGACCCCACCCTGCACACCTATTGAACCCTCCATCGGCCCCCTCCATTTGAACCCCCATGCAAATCGCCCACACCGTCGCTGAACTACACACCCTGTTGGCAGCCTACCAACACCCGGCCTTCGTGCCCACCATGGGGAACCTGCATGAAGGGCATATCGGGCTGATCGCCCAAGCCCGGCCACTGGGGGATGTCACCGTCGCCAGCATCTTTGTGAACCGCCTGCAGTTTTTGCCGCACGAAGATTTCGACACCTACCCACGCACCTGGGATACCGACTGCGCCCAGCTTGCCGCTGCGGGTTGTGACATCTTGTTTGCCCCCAATGAAAAAACGCTGTACCCCGAGCCCCAGACCTACAAGGTGCACCCGCCACCGGATCTGGCTGACAGCCTGGAAGGGCAGTTTCGGCCGGGGTTTTTTGTCGGCGTGAGCACGGTGGTGATGAAGCTGTTCGCCTGCGTGTTCTCGCAGGCAAAGGGCCAGCGCACCGCCATCTTCGGGAAAAAAGACTACCAGCAGCTCATGATCATCCGGCGCATGGTGCAGCAGTTTGCCCTGCCCATCACCATCGTGGCCAGTGAAACCTGCCGCGCGCCAGACGGGTTGGCACTGTCATCTCGCAACGGCTATTTGTCGCCCGCAGAGCGTTCCGAAGCGGTGCAACTCTCACTGGCATTGAAAGCGATGGAGGCTACCCTGAAAGCCGGTGGCACAGACATCGCTGACATCGAAGCACAGGGCATGCACACCCTGACCCAGCGCGGCTGGACGCCTGACTACATGGCCGTGCGACAGCGTGTGGACTTGTTGGCTCCCGTGGCCGGTGAGCCCATCACAACACCGCTGGTGGTGCTGGGCGCGGCGAAACTGGGGGCCACACGCCTGATTGACAACCTGGAGGTCTAGTGTGTGGGGGGGTGAGCTTCAAGCCGCCCCGATCAGCGGCACCAGCGCCCCCGCATTCCCCCCGCTCCTGAGCGCTGCGGTGAAGGCCAGCATGCGGTCAATCGGCACGCGAGCACGCCGGCCTAACGCGGGGTCCACGTGAATCTCATTGCGGCCCGTTTCCAGCACATGGGCCAGACCGGCCAGGCCATTCATCGCCATCCAGGGGCAGTGGGCGCAGCTTTTGCAGGTGGCACTGTTGCCCGCGGTGGGCGCTTCGATGAACTGCTTGCCAGGGTTTAACGTACGCAGCTTGTGCATCATGCCGTTGTCGGTGGCCACGATGAATTCAGTCGCATCCATATCACGCGCTGCGTTGAGAATGGCAGAGGTGGAGCCTACGGCATCGGCCAGTGCCACCACGTCGGCGGGGGACTCCGGGTGTACCAGCACCTTGGCGCGGGGGTGTTCTTTTTTCAGAGCCGCCAATTCAAAACCCTTGAACTCGTCGTGCACGATGCAGGAGCCATTCCAGAAGACCATGTCGGCCCCGGTTTCACGCTGGATGTAGCCACCCAGATGACGGTCCGGTGCCCACAAAATCTTGTGGCCCTTGTCTTTGAGGGCGCGCACGATGTCCAACGCACAGCTTGATGTCACCAACCAGTCGGAACGGGCTTTAACGGCCGCGCTGGTGTTGGCATAGACCACCACGGTGCGGTCCGGATGGGCATCACAAAAGGCGTTGAATTCGTCAATGGGGCACCCCAGGTCCAATGAACAGGTGG
>JANOLC010000371.1:0-5240 GCA_031419575.1 Burkholderiales bacterium
ATGGGATATTTTGATCCGACAAGGTCGTCAGGCAGACCTTCTCGCCCGTATAGGTGCTGCTGTAGCCGCCCAAAACTGCACTGAACTGATCCCCGCACAAGCCAGAATGCATTTTCAGTCTGCACTCAATCTGGCGACTCGCCAACAACGGGAGCTACGTTGGGAGGTCGATCAAATCACCCAGGCCTTGAGTCATACAGGTGTCTCTTTTGCGCTGCTGAAAGGGGCCGCCTATGTGATGTCCGGTTTGAAAGCAGCCCATGGCCGGCTGGTGTCAGATGTCGATATTCTGGTGCCACATGCTGATCTCGCCAAGGTGGAGTCTGCGTTGATGGTAGGGGGGTGGATTTCGTCCGCTAAGAGTGACTATGACCAGCGCTACTACCGACGGTGGATGCATGAGCTACCGCCGATGCAACACGTGCGGCGTGGAACTGTAATTGATGTGCACCACGCTATTTTGCCAACGACAGCGCGTTTGCATCCCAGTTCAGACAAACTGTTGACAGCAGCCATTCCCTTGAGTCCTGGGGGTTTGGTCAAAACGCTGTCACCGACAGACATGGTGCTGCACAGCGCGACGCATTTATTTCACGAAGGTGATCTGGAGCAAGGTTTGCGCGGACTGGTGGATTTGGACGCATTGTTGAAGGAGTTCGGTGCCGATTCAGGTTTCTGGCAAGGGCTGATCCCACGGGCCATTGAATTGGATCTGGTCATGCCAATTTTTTATGCTTTGCGTTATGTTTCTCTCATGCTTGCGACTCCGGTACCCGCGCTTGTGATGCAACGAGCGGCGCAAGTCTCAACGGTAGGTGGTATCAACCTCCAACTCATGGATGCCCTGTATTTGCGTGCTTTGCGGCCGCCCCACCCAAGCACGTCAGACAGTTGGACTCCGCTGGCTCGCGGTTTGTTATACCTGCGCGGTCATTGGTTGCGCATGCCACCTTGGCTACTTTTTATTCATTTGATCAAAAAGTGCGTTGCTGCGCGTGTGGATAAGCCGGACCACTGAAACCGCTTACTTTTTAAGGCGTCAATTTCATGAGGAATCAGTTTTCCGTCAAATGCCTCTTAGCTGTTCGTTGGTCAAACGTGATTTTTACGGTGGCTAGCCTTTTCATCACTGAAATGGCACTCGCGGATGTCCCGCAGGCGATTGCTGTTGTCAAACCGTCTGTTGTCATCGTTGGCACTTACAAGCTCACCAATAGTCCCCGTTTCAATTTGCGTGGTACGGGCTTTGTCGTAGGCAATGGCAACTGGGCGGTGACCAATGCTCATGTCATACCTGACGGGGTCGACCTCGATCTGGATACCAAAATTGTGGTTCAGGTTCGAATTGGGCAAAAAGACTTGCAAATACGCCAAGCCAAAGTTTTGGATGTGGACAAGTTGCACGATTTGGCATTGCTTCAGTTTGATGGGCCGGCCGTGCCAAAACTGAGCTTGCGTGACTCTGACACAGTACGCGAAGGGCAGTCCGTTGCCTTTATGGGGTTTCCTATTGGCGGAGCGCTTGGGTTCTCTGCGGTGACGCATCGCGGCATTATTTCCTCGGTCACGCCCATTGCCTTGCCCACGGCAACATCCCAGCAACTCAACGCGCGGACCGTGGCCAGTTTGCGCAGCGGCAGTTTTGACATCTTTCAACTCGACGCTACGGCCTACCCTGGCAACAGCGGTGGCCCCCTGTTTGACGCGGATACGGGCGAGGTTCTGGGTGTGATCAACATGGTGTTTGTCAAAGGCACCAAAGAGTCCGCGCTGACCAGTCCATCAGGCATCAGCTATGCCATTCCGTCAAACTTTGTTTCTGAGCTGTTGCAGCGCCGCAAGTAATGCCGACGGTTGTTGGAGTTTGGCGATTGGACAACAATCTCTGTCGCACAACGGCAATCAAAAACCATAGCAAACTATTGAGTATTGGTGAGGACTTCAACACTGTTTGATATGTAAAAACAGAAAAAGCACCAAATTTGGTGCTTTTTTACCCCTAAGGCTGGGTCAAGATATTTTTATCCCGAGACTTGTGGTTCAGCGCACTTTGAGTTGCCGACGTCGAGTAGCAACGACCCCCAACAAACCTGCCGCCAACAAAGCCAAGGACCCTGGTTCAGGCACGGATGTAGTCGTCCCACCACATGTGTTATTCACTATGGATTTGCTGCAATTGTTACCAGCGATAGCCATTAACTTGAAGGCATCATTCCCCACGTTCAAACCAGTTCCCGTACCGTAAGCACTGTTATAGGCGCTGATTAACCAATAGCTAGAGTAAATGGCCGAGGTGGTCGTTTGCGTGCCGCCAGCGACCAGGGTGCTCCCTGAATTGTTGGACGCGCCCACATTGGCATAGTTGCCAATCAATGTCCAGCCAGAATTGGCGGCCATGATTCCACTGGCTGTGGTGGAAGAGTTTGCAAGTGTCGTGGTTGCTCCGATTGTGGTGGACACTGGTGCTCCAGTTCCAGTCCATGCAAAAACTGACAAATCCGAGTCGGTGTAGGCGCCTGTGGCGTTGTCCGTTCCGTTCCAGCCTATCGTGATACCTGACAAATTGACTTTGGTAGTTCCTGAGTTAATCAAGAAAGCATCAGTTCCATTGACGTTGTCTGCAGCATGAGGGCCGGTGGCACCGGCGTCCTCGTTCTTGGCCACAATGCCAATCCCGTAGGGGCTACCGTAGTTGAATAAAGATGCTGTGGCAAAAGATGTTCCGCTGGTCGTACTACCTATAGCCCCAGTTCCAGTTGACCACCCACTGATACTCATGGTCACAGCCCCTTCGCACGACGCACTGTAGACCCCGGCACCGCTTCCGGAACACGCTAACACTGAGTTACTCGTCCAAGTGTCTGCCGCCATCACGGAGCCACCGCTCAGAGCTATTCCCGTCAGCAGCAGTGACCCGGCTAGATTTTTGAAGGGGATTCGTGTCATGGTCATTTCCTGGATAAATTTAATTTCTGGGCGAAGCGCTTGAAAAATCAAAAGAGATGCACAGAGTAAAGCTAGATTCGTGCCAATGAATATTGTCTTTTATATTCAGGGACTTAAGCGAATCACGTGTCATTACTCAAACGTCAATGTAAAAAAAACCGACAAGTTAATGCGGTCGCCCTGTCTTACCTCAATGATTTCAGGAGAGCCGAAGCCAGGGTATTTTTTTCAAAGTTCTTATCGGCTTTAAAAGCCGCATCCAGTTCGTCCCGCGCGTCGGTCTTTTTACCAAGCTGTACCAACACCGTCGCTAGGTGGTAGCGAATCTCGGTATTGGCCGGGCTGCGGGACCGGGCATCTCGCAAGAGTGGCAAGGCACGATCCGCGTGACCGGTCTGAAACAGGGCCCAGCCCAGCGTGTCGATCGCGTTGGCATTGGTCGGGCTTTTAGCGACGGCCCGCTCTGCCACCTTGACGGCGCCGGGATCTTTCAACATCAACAGTACATTGGCCAAATTGTTTAACGCCTCGCCATCGTCCGGATTGACTTTGAGCGCATGGTCGTAGGATGTCCGTGCTGCTGTAAGGTTGTTGTTACGCGCATAGTGGTCTGCCAGCGCTTTGTGAACGGCGATGGATTTGGGATAGGCTTTCAGCCACTGTTCAGCCAGTTGAGTCGCTGGTTTGCCGCCGTCCTGGCCAGCCAGTGCCGCGAACAGCCGCACCAGGGTGTCGGTAGAGGGCTCGATTTGGTGGGCTTTTCTGTAAGCCTCCAGCGCCGGGGCTGTCTGCTGGCGCGCTGTGGCCACGTCACCGAGCAGGCTGTAGCCAATCGCCCGTTTCGGGTTTTTGGCAATGATGGCTTTGGCGCGCGCCTCCGCTTTGGCGGTGTCCCCGTGGCGCAGCTCGATATCGGTCATCAAGGCCTGGGCGGGCAAAAAATCGGGTTGTTTGGACAGCGCTTTTTCAAGACTGTAGGTGGCGCCTACAGGGTTGGCCGCGCTGAGTTGAAGCAAGGCAATCTGCAATTGAGACTGTGGGTTGTAGTCTGCAACCCGCGTAGCTGTTGTGAGCGTACTCTTGGCCCCACTGGGGTCGCGGTTGGCAAGTTGAGTCTTGGCATACGCCAGTAACACGGCCAGATCTTCGGGGGCTCTGGCGGACACCTGTTTGACCACATCCATGGCAGGAGCAGGTCGCCCGTTGCGCAAATGAAAATCAGACAAAGCCAGACCCCAACGAATTTCCCGTGGGCCAGACAAGGCGTTGGCTTGTTCCAGCCATTTAAGGGTTTCGCCAGGCTGCCCTTTTTTATCCGCAACAAGGGCCATTTCAAACAGGGCCTCTGCGTTCTTGGGTTCCGTCTTCAAGATGGCGTTGAGGCGACCTACTGCAGCGTCGTAGGCTTTGTCCGCAATGTCGAGACGGGCAAGGTTAAGCCGGGGCAGTGTGAAATTGGGGTCGCGCTTGGCAGCCTCTTCAAAAGCAAGCCTGGAGCCGGCCCGGTTACCAGCCTGGCCCCTGACCATACCCAACAGGTTGAGAAAGCCGGCATTCGCTGGGTTTTGCTTGACCAGCTTGTCGGCCAAGAGGGTGGCTTTGGCCGGCTGACCACTGCGACGGTACAGGGTGATGAGTGAGGTCGCGGCCTGGGTCTGGCGGGGGTCTTTTTTGAAAGCTGCTTCCAGCTCCTTCTCCGCATCGCCAGGCTGCCCACCGCGAAGCAGGCTCAATCCCAATACGGTACGAAACTCCGGCAGGTCACGGGTTTGCAGCGCCTGCTGCATCAATGCAGTGGCTCTGGCGTACTGGCCTTTGGCCATCAGGGCCGAACCCAGCAATGCCATGGCCTGCCCATCCTCCGGCTGCGCCTTGAGATACTTTTCCAGCACGTTAATGGCCCCGTCAAAATTGGTTCCACGCAAGTAAATTTGCGCTAAAAGTTTGGCCGTGGGGGCATCGGTCTGAACTTTTTGGAAGGCCTCAAAGTAAATCCTGGCTTTTTCGGGCTCATTCAAGCCAAAGTGAGCCAGTCCGTTGAGCATCAAAACCTGAGGCCGGTAGCGAATGAAGTCCAGGGGTACTTTGTCGATCAATTCCGTGATTTCTATTAGCGCATTACGTGCCTCTTCTGGCTTGTTGTCACGTTCTGCCAGCAAAGCCCGCAAATAGGCCGCGCGGGGCTCGTCTGGGATTAGACGCTGAAGCTCGGTGAGATCCTTGGCTGCATCATTGGATCGCCCCATATCGATATACAGACCCGCTCGCGCCAGCAAGGCGCCAACGTGATCGGC
>JANOLC010000372.1:0-2212 GCA_031419575.1 Burkholderiales bacterium
CGGGGCAGCAGCAGGATGTTGTCGTAGTCAAAAATTTCCATGGTGTTTCCAAGCTTTCTGTAAAGAAAAATCAAGTCGAAACGTCTGAAAATCAGGCGGTTCCACGAACAGATGAGCACTTGGATCGCTTCCGGCTTTTCCGGTTGCCCTTGCGTGCAAGCCAAAAAAAACCGGACCACAAATGCTTGGGCCCGGTGATTGATTGTACGCAGGGTGGCCGAGTCAAGGTGCCTGTTACTTGTCGCAAACGCTCCCAGCCCCCGCAATCACCCGCCCTTTGGCGTCTTCCACCCAACCAATCACCTGCAGCCGGTCCGGGTTGGCACCGACCGGAATACTCATGGGGCGAGATTCGTAAAGACGGTTGGGTGGCGTTGGGCGTTTTGTTGATTGATCTGAAATTGATAGCGAACTATTTATATTCCACGAGGACTTAAAGGCATTTCTCACCAGATTTCTTGTCACCGGCGTGCCATCGGTGCCTGCGGGCACGGCTTCGACCAGCACCAGCCACGCTGTGAGGGGCTCACCGGGTAGGGCGGTGCCGAGCCTGGCTGTGAGTTCAATTGATGCGCCCATGTAGCCGCCCAGCGCCACGCCATGGGCGACGCGCAGTTTGAACGGGCTGGCTGCGATTTTGTGGGAGAAGTTCGCTGTGGCCGCGGGTGGGCTTTGCCGCAATGATTCGAGCCGATCCAGGGCATCGCGGCTGGCTGCGGCGGACAAGGGCGCGTCGTCACCTTGGGGGCTGGGGACGATCCAATCCAAAGCCAATTCTCCCGCTCTGGCTTTGGGCGTGGCCGCAGCGTCCGCCCAGCAGGTGGCGCAATCGGCGTTGATAAATCGCTCCAGCAGTGCTTTGGGCGCGCGCTGGCCATCGCTGCTGCAAGTGCCCTGTGCGAACGCGGGCGGCAGGGTCAAAAAAGTGGCCACCAGCACGGTCAAAAATACAGGCTGCAGAGGGAATGGGCAACGGGAAAAGGGCATGGGTGAATTCCTACAATGGGTGTATGTTCTCAGACGCTACCACCAACGCCCAAGCCTTAGTCTCGCAGGACTCCCCGCTCTTACAGAATCTGAACGCCGAGCAGCATGCCGCCGTCGTTTTACCGGCCGTTCATGCGCTGATCCTCGCCGGTGCCGGGTCGGGCAAAACCCGCGTGTTGACCACCCGCATCGCCTGGCTGCTGCAAACCGGGCAGGTGTCGCCCGGCGGCATCATGGCGGTCACCTTCACCAACAAGGCGGCCAAGGAGATGATGGTGCGCCTCTCGGCCATGTTGCCGGTGAACGTGCGTGGTATGTGGATTGGCACCTTTCATGGCCTGTGCAACCGGTTTTTGCGCTCACATTTCAAAATGGCCAACCTGCCGCAGGCCTTCCAGATTCTGGACACGCAAGACCAGTTGAGCGCCATCAAACGCCTGATGAAGCAGTTCAGCATCGACGACGAGCGCTTTCCGCCCAAGCAAATGATGTGGTTCATTGCTGGCTGAAAAGAGGACGGACTGCGCCCCAACATGGTGGAAGTGCGCGACGATGAGACCCGCAAAAAGATCGAGATTTACCAGCTGTACGAAGACCAATGCCAGCGTGAAGGCGTAGTCGATTTTGGCGAGCTGATGCTGCGCAGCTACGAGCTGCTGCGTGACAACGATCCCGTTCGCGAGCACTACCAGCGGCGCTTTCGATTCATCTTGATTGACGAGTTTCAGGACACCAACAAGTTGCAATACGCGTGGATCAAGATGCTGGCGGGGACCGGTGCTCATATGCCAGGCGGTCTTGGGCTGGAGCAAAACAGTTTCAACCCCACGGGCAGCGTGTTGGCCGTGGGCGATGATGACCAGAGCATTTATGCCTTTCGCGGTGCGCGCGTGGGCAATATGGCCGACTTTGTGCGCGAGTTCAACGTGCAGCACCAGATCAAGCTGGAGCAAAACTACCGCAGCGGCAGCAACATTCTGGACAGCGCCAACGCGCTGATCAGCCATAACAGCAAGCGCTTGGGCAAAAACCTGCGCACGACCCAAGGCCCGGGCGAGCCGGTTCGCGTGTATGAATCCACCAGCGACTTTGCCGAGGCGCAGTGGATGGTGGACGAGATGAAACAGCTGGTGCGTGAGGACATGCCCCGTAAGGAAATTGCGGTGCTGTACCGCAGCAATGCGCAGAGCCGCGTGATTGAAACCGCGCTGTTCAACGCCGCCAT
>JANOLC010000373.1:0-2245 GCA_031419575.1 Burkholderiales bacterium
CTCAAAGCCGGGGGTAATGGGCGTGCCCAGTTCGACACTCAACGCCTCGGCCCGGGCAATGACTTCGCGCGGGTCGGAGATGTCGGCCGGGGTGATTTTGTTCATCACCTCAGCCGCCGCATAGCCCAGCATGCGCTCGGCCCCCACATTAAAAATCTGGATCACGCCCTTGGCATCGGTGGCGATGCTGGAGAAATTGGCACTATTGAAGATGGCGCTTTGCAAGGCACCGGTCTTGAGCAACGTCTCTCGCCGCGTGTCAGTGATGCCCTCGTTCAAGCCATCGGCTACAACCTCAGGTTGCTCCAAGGGGTCCCGGTCAGCGACAGGGGCAATCGTATTGTTTATTGGAGCCATGCCACATGTTGACTCCCAAACCGCACAATGTCTGTACGGCAGCGCACATAGGCCGAAATCAGTTGGCGGTAGCGGGCACGATGATCACCGGGTAAGGCATCTTCTGCTCAAAGGTGACCGCGCCCTGACCCGAGGGCAAGATCACGGTTTCTACCTGCTGGATGCGACCGCCACCCATGACACTGCCGCTCACATCGCCTTGCCCCAACACCCTAGCCTTGCAGGCTGCCAGGTCTTCGCCTTTGAACGGCTCGCAGCGCATCATGGCGTTGGTCTCAAAATTGCCGTTGTTGCTCAGAGTGCCGCGGCGCTTCTCTAACCGTGCGGCCCCAGAGTTCTTAAGGCAATCGGTGAGCGCAACGCCGTTGGTATTGGCCTGGCACCAGGCCCGTTCCTGCGCATAGTTGCCCGATGTGTCGATGCCCGTGTTGCCGGTCACACCGATCTGCGCGGTAGCCGCTGTCACGGTCAGCAGGCCGCAAACGCCCAAAAATCCCAAACGTGCCAGCGGGGTAGAAAGGCTGGTGTGCGTCGAGTTAAGAGGAAAAGCCATGGTGAAAGTCCTTGGTTGGAAGATAACCCAGTCTAAAAACCAAGCGGGTTTGGCGTTAGCAGACAACCCGCTGTGTGACAGGCCGGGACGCCCCGCACGCAGGTAGGACAAGGCCGCCCCTGACAGCACCTTCCAGTAACTTCTAACCTTTATTCATAAAGAAAATGGCCTGAAGTCCCCGTCTCCATTGAATATTTAGCTATACAAAATAGAGCAAAGTAAACGCGTCACCCGGAGAAGGAGTTGTAAAGCTCCCACCCGGCTTCACCTATTCCAAATAAAGTTGGTTCCACAGAGTTTCAAAAACTAAGTCGAATTCCAATTTAGGCAAAAAAAATTCCAACTGCTACCAGTTTGATAGCGTTGGAACATTAAATTTAATGGGGTGGCTGATGGGGCTCGAACCCACGACAACAGGAATCACAATCCTGGACTCTACCAACTGAGCTACAGCCACCGCAACTTCATTATAACCGCATCATTTTCATTGAATGGCAGCTTCCGCAACCGCGCGAACGGGTTTGGCTACTTTGATTTGTACTTTAAAACGATCTTTCAACACGTTGTAATACGCCAAGCTCTCAGCCGCGCTCCAACCTTGCAAATATTGAGAGCGCGCTTGTTTAGCCGCTACTTCGTCGGGGACCTTGCGAGCAAGTACCGAATTCACTTTGACCACGGCGTAGCCTTGCAGCCCCAAATCAACACCCACAAAGGCTGGTAATGTTGTGGCGGTAGCGCGAAGCGCCGCTTCCAACACTTGGGTGGGGACGTTTTGCGCTTGATCCCGCGACACAACGACCGCTGTTGGTAGTACTGCATTTGCGGGAGTTGTTTTCCACAAAGCCAGCTTATTCTCGCCATCTTTTTTGGCTAGCCCAATGCTGCGCTGAGCTAGCACTTTATCCCGAACACTAGCTTGAACCTCTGCAAACGGAAGAGTTCGCGCAGGGGTGTATTGGGTAATGCGCGCAGCGGTCAGTTGGTTTGGGCCGGTCTCAACAGCTTCTGTGTTGCGCTTTTTGTCTACCGAGTCAGCACTGAAAACTGCATTCAAAAACTTGGTGTTGGACAACACACCGGTCACCCCCGCAGCGGGTTGACGTGCTAAATTCATGGCCGTTTTGATCTCAAGCTTTAGCTTGTCAGCCACGGGTTTCAAACTGTCCGATTGCTCGTAAACACCATTGGTGAAAGCTTCTGCGATCTCTGCATATTTAAGCTTGGCTTGCTGGGTCTTCAAGTCCGACTCCATGCCGAGACGCAGCTCTTCAAACGATTTCAATTTTGGCTCTTTGATATCGGTCAATTTGATGATGTGATAGCCAAAATCAG
>JANOLC010000374.1:0-1900 GCA_031419575.1 Burkholderiales bacterium
GGCGAGATCACGGCAGCCAGCGCGAAAGCCACGGCCAGCGGCATGGCCGGGATCAGCCAGTGAATCAACGTGCCAACGCCCAACACGGTGAACAGCACCAGGCCCATGGCCAGCCGCAGCACATGGGGTGCTTCACGAAACAGGTCGTCTTTGGGGATGCGCCAGCCGTCCAGAAACAGCAGGGGCGGCAACAGCAGCACAAAGAACACCTCCGGGTCCATCTCGACTGAGGTCAGGCCGGAGTAAAAAATGGCGGCCCCCAGCGCAATTTGAATCAGCGGGACCGGCAGGCGGGTGAGGCGCGCGATGAAGCGGCTCACCACCACAGCCAGCAGCATGATCAGCACGATGCCCGTGGTTTCCATCAGAGTTGGGCAGACCCGAAGGTATCAACTAGCAAGGCCAACATGGCGGAGAAAGCATAGCCAAGGTTGTGCATGGGTTGTGTTGAGGAGTGCCCGAGCATAGTTTGGTAGCGACTTTTGTACTGTGCGCTGACGCACAGACGTTAAAACTGCGCAGTAACACACTCATGTCAATGAACCACACCAACCATGAACTGATGCAGCAGGCGATCGGCCAAACACTGTCTCATCGTTCGGGGAACAGGGCGACTGCCACTTCGTTTGCAACGGCCATCGTTGATCTCTGGCATCAAATTGCTGAACGGCTTGAACCGGTCATCGGAACGAGGGGGTTCAATGTCCTGTTCGAGCGGTCAATACAGATCGCGGGCAAGACATTTCCCTGGTTGGTGCTGATTGACGCCGACAAAGCGATCGGTGTCTCACTGGTCGGACTGAAGGAAATACTGGAGACCCAGGAGGTGGATGTTGCAAGCAATGCCAGCTATGCAGTGCTCGTGTCGTTTACCGATCTATTGACAAGCCTGATTGGCGCGTCGCTAACTGACCGCTTGCTGCGACCCATATGGGCCCCAACGGCTTAAATTTCTGAACCGGAGACCGGACCATGAACGATAAAGTGACCATACGCAGACTAGTGACTGGTGTCCCAGGGCTTGACTCAATTTTGGGGGGTGGCTTGCCAGAGTATTCTTTCAATCTGATCGTCGGATCACCGGGTACGGGCAAGACAACGCTGGCGCACCAAATCATGTTTGCACTGGCCACGCCCGAGCAACCCGCGTTGTTTTTGACTGTGCTGGGTGAACCGCCCCTCAAGATGCTGCGGTATCAGCAGCAGTTTTCGTTCTTTGACACGAGCCGGATCATTGAATCGATTCGTTTTGTCAATCTGAGTGACGAGGTCGCAACGGGCAATTTCAAGCAGGTGCTGGCCCGTATCCGGCAGGAGGTAGAGGCTTGGTCGCCCAAACTCGTGTTCGTTGATTCCTTTCGCTCAGTCATGCTGGAAGCGGCGAGCCAGCCCGGAAGCCGAATCAGTGCGCAACAGTTCATCCAGCAATTGGGGGAGCAATTGAGCAGCGCACAAGCAACAACGTTTCTGATCGGTGAGTCATTGGTGGATCGTGAATCGCACCCGATTTTTACGATCGCAGACGGACTACTGTCGCTGCAACAGAGCGTCTACCGCAACTCCATGGTGCGCCAGATCCAGGTGCAGAAAATGCGCGGTCAGCCGACCAGCCCGGGTGTGCACACGTTTCGGATCAGCAGTGCGGGTATACGCATATTCCCGTCGGCGGTGATCCGCGACGATACCGGCATGGAACCGGAGGCAGAGCGCCCCGTTCGCAACGAGGCCAGGGTGTCGATGGGCATGCCGCGCCTGGACGAGATGTTGGGAGGTGGCCTACCAGCAGGTTACTCACTGCTGGTTGCGGGGCCGTCCGGATCAGGCAAGACCATTCTTGCCACAGAATTTCTGGTGGAAGGTGTTCGCCGCGGGGAACCCGGCGTGATCGTGGCTTTTGAGC
>JANOLC010000375.1:0-2455 GCA_031419575.1 Burkholderiales bacterium
CCGTGCTGGTTGCCAAAACCAAAGCCGCCGCCCGTGCGACCGACGAATACGTGCACGAGTCTCCTTGGACGGCGATTGGCGTTGCCGCAGGCGTGGGTCTGCTGGTTGGCCTGATCATTGGCCGCCGCTGAAGCTAATCACATGAACGGCGCGCCGGGTAGCCCGGGCCTCTACCTCGCTCTGAAAAACACCGCCGCTACATTGCTGGGCATGGCGCAGACGCGCCTGGAGCTGGCGGGGCTGGAGTTGCAGCTGGAGAAAATCCGGCTGCTGCGCCAGGTGGCGCTGGCCTTCGGCATCATCATCAGCGCGTCGTTCGGTGTGCTGCTGTTGGTCGCCTTGACCACCTTGCTTTTTTGGGAGCAGCGCATTGCCGTCGTGGCCGTGTTTACCGGCGTGTTCGTGGCGCTGGCGCTGTGGTTTTATGTGGTCTTGCGGCATAGCGTGGCCGCCGCTGAGCCGCTGTTCACCGGCAGCCTGTCGGAACTGCAAAAAGACTTGGCGCAGCTGAAAAAAGTGGTGGAACCCACCACCGGTATGTCGTGAGCAATAACGTGAACAACAGCCTGGCCGACCTCAAACTCAAGCGCGGGCAGCTGGTGGAGCGCATTGCCCATCAGCGGGCAGATTTGGCGCGTGACTTGGCCCCCGTGCGGTCGGCGGCGAAATCCGCTGACCGCGCTCGGAGCGCCGTGCGCTCGGGCGTAGATTATTTGAAACAGCACCCACTGTTCCTGGGATTGGCGGTGTCCGCACTGGTAGTGGTGCGGCCAAAGCGCGTTTTGCGTTTGGCGGGTCAAGGCCTAGTGGCATGGCGAAGTTGGCGCAATTTGCAAGCTTGGGTGCCGTCGCCACTGGTGCAAAACGTCGTCAATCGGTTGGCGACGCGGTTGGCCAACCGGTATCTGTAGCGTTTTTCGGTGGGTTGAACTGCTCGGTGTTGCATTGCAATGCAAACTATCTTTCCTACTCAATACACGACCTCATGCTCAGACTTTCAATCCCTCTTTTCCGTCCTGCATTGGGTGCATTCGCCGTGGTGTCCGCGTTGACGGTTGCGCTGCCAATGGGCGCATTGGCGCAACCAGCGGCGCCGCAAACTGCTGTGGCGGCAACCGTCAATGGCGTGGCGATTCCCACGCAAACGGTGAACGCGGCGGTGGCAAATTTTATCGCCCAAGGGGCAACCGATTCCCCTCAATTGCGCGACCAGGTGTTGATTGAGCTCATCGCCCGTGAAGCACTGGTGGGTGAGGGCTTGCGTCTGGGGCTGGACAAATCACCTGCCTTTTTGCAGCGGCTGGACGATGCCCGCCGCACCTTGCTGATGGACGCCGCCTGGGCCGACTACCTGGGCAAAAACCCCATCACCGAACAGGATGAGCGTGCCGACTACGATCGCCAAAAAAAGGTGCTGGGTGGGGGAGACTCTACACCGCAGTTTTTGGTGAGCCATATCGTGCTGGCCGATGAGGCCCATGCCAAAGCCGTGCTGGACCGGGCCCGCAAAGGCGAAGCTTTTGACAAGATGGCCTCAAGCCTGTCGATTGACGCAGCAACCAAAGCCAAAGGCGGGCAAATTGGGTGGCTGTTGCCCAGCGACGTGTTGCCTGCGATTGGTGCGGTCATCACGGGCCTGAGCAAGGGCGCGGTCGCTGCGACCCCCATTCAAACGCCAGCGGGCTGGCAGGTGGTGAAGGTGGACGATGTGCGCCCATTCAAAATTCCCACGTTTGACGAGTCACGCCCGCAATTGAAAGCTGCTGTGCAAAACACGCGCCGTCAAAAATTCATTGAAGAACTGCTGAAAAAGGCTGACATCAAGCGACCTTGATCGCCGCTCAGAGGACGTACGCCCTACAAATCGTTCAGGGCCGCATCCACCAGCGTTGCCACCAAGCCCGCGTCGCCCAGGGCGTTGGCCAGCAGCAGGCTGAGTTTGGTTAAAAACACCTCGGAGTGATCCGGCCCCGCCTGGTCGATGGCCTGGGCCAGGGTGTCGTACACCTGTTCAAGTTGGGTAACGGTCAGTGCATGGGTCAGTGCGGTCATGGTCGTGCTCATGGTGAAGTGTCCCGGCTCAAGGTTGGCCCAGCGCCCGCGCTACGGCGGCGTTCAGCCTTGATGGGGTGAGCGACAACCAGCGCGCACACACGTGCTGGTCCGGGCGAAACAAATAGGCCACCACTTTGTCTGATTCATTCCCAGCCACACCATATTTCTGCCTCACCGCGCTGTCGGCATTCAGCCGAACATGAATCGGCACACCGGATGATTGAAGCGTCGTCACCGCCGCCACTATGTCGGCGTGGTGGCCGCCTGCTGCGCCAAACAGCAGCAACAAAAACCCGGCTGGGAAGTCATCCATCACGTAGTGATCCTCGCCCAGCTTCACATTGGCCATGGGCTCGCCATTCGCCGGGCCTGCGGTGAAGAGCGCGTTGTCATCTTGGGG
>JANOLC010000376.1:0-2749 GCA_031419575.1 Burkholderiales bacterium
CCACCGCGTACTTGTTTTTGAAGTTGGTGATGACCGGGTCAAACGTGTTTTTGCCGGCGTCCAAAGCGGCGCGCGTGGCTTTAACCATGTCGTCGCCCAGCGTGGCACCCATACCTTGAGCTGACAGCTTGTCGGCATACAAACGGCGGGTGCCGGGGTGCACCGCAATCTTTTTGTACATCAACGGTTGGGTCAATGCGGGCGTGTCCTGCTCGTTATGGCCCAGTTTGCGGAAGCAGATGATGTCCACGACCACATCTTTGTGGAACTCCATGCGGTATTCCAGCGCCAACTGGGTGGCCAACACCACGGCTTCGGGGTCGTCACCGTTGACGTGCAACACCGGCGCTTCAATCATCTTGACGACGTCGGTGCAGTACAGCGTGGACCGGCTGTCACGGGGGTCACTGGTGGTGAAACCGATCTGGTTGTTGATCACCAGGTGGACGGTGCCACCCGTGAAGTAACCCCGCGTTTCGGCCAGTGCCAGCGTTTCCATGACCACGCCCTGCCCGGCAAATGCCGCGTCGCCGTGCACCAGCACAGGCAGCACTTGCAGGCCCTTGGGATCGGCCCGACGGTCCATGCGGGCGCGTACCGAGCCTTCAACCACCGGGTTCACAATTTCAAGGTGCGACGGGTTAAACGCCAGAGTCAAGTGAACCGGGCCGCCAGGGGTCGACACGTCAGAGCTAAAGCCCTGGTGATATTTCACGTCACCGCTAGGCAGGTCTTCTGGCGCAGTGTGGTCAAACTCGGCAAACAGGTCAGCGGGCACTTTGCCCAGTGAATTGACCAGCACATTCAAGCGACCCCGGTGGGCCATGCCAATCACGATTTCTTGCACGCCCACGGCACCACCGCGCTGGATGAGTTCGTCCATGCTGGCGATGAAGCTCTCACCGCCTTCGAGTGAGAAACGCTTTTGGCCGACATATTTGGTGTGCAAAAAGCGCTCGAGGCCTTCTGCGGCCGTCAGACGATCCAGAATGTGCAGTTTTTTCTCAGCAGTGAAATGTGGCTTGCTGCGAATACCTTCCAGCTTTTGCTGCCACCAGCGCTTCTGGTTCTGGTCCGTGCTGTACATGAACTCTGCGCCGATGGTGCCGCAGTAGGTCTCGCGCAGCGCGTTCATCAGCTCGCGCAGACTCATGGTGTCTTTGCCAAAGAACGTGTTGCTGGTGTTGAACACGGTCTCTTGATCGGCATCGTTGAACCCGTAAAACGACGGGTCCAGATCAGGAATCTTTTCGCGCTCGGTGCGCTTGAGTGGGTCCAAGTCAGCCCAGCGCGCCCCCACGTTGCGGTAAGCGGCAATCAGCTGCTGCACAGCGGTGCGCTTGCGACCCATCTCGGAGTCGGCCCCCGTTGCCAACACCACCTTGGTACCGCCCTGTTTGGCACGCTCGGCAAACGCATTGATGACCGGCAAATGCGGCACATCTTTGGCGTTGCTGCCATCGACTGCGGGCACGTACTGCAACGCATCGAAGTAGTCGCGCCAAGAGTCAGGCACGCCGCCGGGGTTGGCCAGGTAGTTTTCGTACATCTCTTCGACATAGGGCGCATTGCCGCCGAAGAGGTAGGTGGTGCCTTGGTAGGCGATGTAAGCGGAACCGTTGGATTGCGCTGGGGGGACTTGACTCATATACCGCTGTTCTCCGTTTCTCTTCAAGAAACTAAGTTGGTTAACAAACCTTCCGCGACACGGCTGAACCGATTGGCGGATGCGACTACTGCCTAGGAAGGGCCTTTGGTGCAACGAATTGTGCCATTGAATGCCGCACGCTTCGCCACGTTCTTTGCGGGGGAAACTAATTCGCGATCAAATCTTTGATCTGCTGCAAAGCAGCGGGGTCGTCCATGGTGGTCAGGTCGCCAGGGTCGCGGCCCTCGCACACCGCCTGCATGGCGCGACGCAGCAATTTGCCACTGCGGGTCTTGGGCAACATGGTCACAAAGCGCACCCGGGCCGGGCGGGCAACAGCGCCCAGGTCACCGTCCACCAGCTTCATGATTTCGCCTTCCAGCTTGAGGCGCGAGGCATCATCAGTCAGCAGACTGGTGTCTTTGACGATGGCAAATGCCATCGCCACCTGACCCTTCAGCTGGTCTGCCACACCCACGACTGCTACTTCGACAATGTTGGGATGTGCGGCAATGCTTTCCTCGATCTCACGGGTGCCCAGGCGGTGTCCGGCAACGTTGATCACATCATCAGTTCGACCCAGGATATAAAAGTACCCGTCGGCATCGCGAATGCCCCAGTCAAAGGTGCTGTAGACCAGCTTGCCAGGCACGCTGGACCAGTAGGTTTTGACGAATCGCTCATCGTCCCCCCAGATGGTTTGCAGGCAGCCAGGCGGCAATGGCCCTTCGATGACGACCACGCCTTTTTGGTTGGGGCCGGTCAATTCGGCGCCGGTCTGGTCGTCCAGTAGTTTCACGTCAAAACCATACACCGCCTTTCCAGGTGAGCCAAACCGCGTGGGGGTGTCTTCCACACCATTGCAGACTGACAAAATAGGCGAACCGGTTTCCGTCTGCCAGTAGTTGTCGATGATGGGTTTGCCCAGACTTTCGCTGATCCATTTGGCGGTGGGCTCATCCAGTGGCTCACCCGCCAGAAACAACGCGCGAAGGCTGGACAGGTCGTATTTGGTCAGCAATGCCGGGTCTTGCTTCTTCAACACCCGCACCGCCGTGGGCGCGCTGAACATCACCGTCACCTTGTATTTCTCCACCAGGC
>JANOLC010000377.1:0-3075 GCA_031419575.1 Burkholderiales bacterium
GGTAGCTGGTGGACCGACTGGGCGGCCTGGCTCAAGGCGCAGGCAGGCAAGCAAATTGCAGCCCCTAAAACCTACGGCGGCGGCGCTGGTAAATCAAAATACAAGGCCATCGAAGCCGCACCAGGCCGCTACGTGAAAGCCAAGGCTTGAAGCCTTGGCGTGTCAAAGCACAAGCCTAAATAATTTTTAACTGAGGAGACAAAAAAGTGGAAGACATCGTTATCGTTTCAGCGGCTCGTACAGCAGTCGGTAAATTTGGCGGCACGTTGGCCAAAACCCCGGCTACCGAACTGGGCGCCGCCATCATTGCCGAAGTGCTCAAGCGCAGTGGCGTGGCCGCCGATCAGGTCGGTGAAGTCATCATGGGTCAGGTGCTGGCAGCCGGTGCGGGTCAAAACCCGGCCCGCCAGTCGGTTATTAAAAGTGGCTTGAACCAGGGCACGCCTGGCTTGACCATCAATGCCGTTTGCGGCTCTGGTCTGAAAGCCGTCATGCTGGCCGCACAAGCCGTGGCTTATGGCGACAGCGACATCGTGATTGCTGGTGGCCAGGAAAACATGAGCGCCTCCCCGCACGTGTTGCTTGGCAGCCGTGACGGCCAGCGCATGGGCGACTGGAAGATGATTGACTCCATGATTGTGGACGGCCTGTGGGACGTCTACAACCAGTACCACATGGGCATCACCGCTGAAAATGTGGCCAAAAAATACGGCATTACCCGCGACATGCAAGACGCTTTGGCGCTGGCTAGCCAGCAAAAAGCGGCAACGGCCCAGGACGCAGGCAAGTTCAAAGACGAAATCATGCCGTTCAGCATCGCCCAGCGCAAAGGTGACCCGATCATCTTCTCGGCTGACGAATTTATCAACAAGAAAACCAACGCCGAAGCCCTGGCAGGCTTGCGCCCTGCGTTTGACAAAGCCGGTGGTGTTACCGCGGGCAACGCGTCTGGCATCAACGACGGTGCCGCCGCCGTGATGGTGATGACGGCCAAACGAGCCGCCGCCCTGGGCCTGACGCCACTGGGCCGCATTGCCAGCTTTGCCACCAGTGGTCTGGACCCCGCCTTCATGGGCATGGGCCCGGTGCCTGCCAGCACCAAGGCACTGGCCCGTGCAGGCTGGAAAGCTGCGGACCTGGACCTGCTGGAAATCAACGAAGCCTTTGCTGCGCAAGCTTGTGCCGTCAATCAGGAAATGGGTTGGGACACGAGCAAGGTCAACGTCAACGGTGGTGCCATCGCCATTGGCCACCCGATTGGCGCGTCCGGTTGCCGTATCTTGGTGACCTTGCTGCATGAGATGGGCAAGCGCAATGCCAAAAAGGGCATTGCCTCGCTGTGTATTGGTGGTGGCATGGGCGTTGCCCTGACCATCGAGCGATAGGTCGGTCAAGCGCGCATTGCCGCAGCGCCGTTAAACCCGGCGTTTTACAAACTATTCAAGTAAAAAAAGGTCTTAAGTCCCCGTCAACTATGAATAGTTTGCTATCAAGTTTGTAGTCAGTAAAACCAAAGAGGAAAACATCATGAGTCAAAAAGTAGCTTACGTCACCGGTGGCATGGGTGGTATCGGTACCGCCATTTGCCAGCGCCTTCACAAAGAAGGTTGCAAGGTTATCGCCGGTTGCGGCCCCACCCGCGACCACGCCAAGTGGATTGCTGAGCAAGCCGCTTTGGGTTACACGTTTTACGCATCGGTTGGCAACGTCGGAGCGTGGGATTCCACAGTGGAAGCATTCACCAAGACCAAGGCCGAGCACGGCAGTGTTGACATTTTGGTGAATAACGCCGGTATTACCAAAGACCGCATGTTCTTGAAAATGACTCGGGAGGACTGGGACGGCGTGATCGAAACCAACTTGAACAGCATGTTCAACGTCACCAAACAAGTGGTGGCGGACATGGTTGAAAAAGGCTGGGGCCGCATCATCAACATCTCATCCGTTAACGGCGAAAAAGGCCAGGCGGGTCAAACCAACTACTCGGCAGCCAAGGCTGGTATGCATGGCTTCTCAATGGCGCTGGCGCAGGAAATGGCCACCAAGGGCGTGACGGTCAACACCGTGAGCCCCGGCTACATTGGTACTGACATGGTGAACGCGATTCGTGAAGATGTACTGGCCAAAATTGTTGCAACCATTCCCGTCAAACGCCTGGGCAAGCCCAGCGAAATCGCCTCCATCATCGCCTGGCTGGCGTCTGAAGAAGGCGGCTACACCACGGGCGCTGACTTCTCGGTCAACGGTGGTTTGCACATGGGCTAATTCGGTTGCAGTGAGCCGCTCCGCATGGGGTGGCTACTTGACCTGAACCCGCTTCGGCGGGTTTTTTTAAGGGCTTTTTTTCAACACTGCAGCGCGTAGCAATGGCAAGCGGTCATTCCCAAAGTACATGTCGTCGCCCACAAACATCGTGGGCGAACCAAAGCCGCCCCGGTGGATGACTTCGTCGGTGTTGACTTTGAGCTGGTCTTTGATGGCGGTTTGAGATATGCCTTCAAAAAATGCTTTGACGTCGATATCCAAGCCCTCGCAAATATCGGCCAGCACATCGTCTTGCGAGATGTCGGCCTCATCCGTCCAGTAGGCTTCAAACACGGCTTTGGCAAACTTGATCATTTGGAGGTGGGCACGCGCATTGGCTTGGTCTGATGCGTCCAGCCAGATACAGCCACGCATGGCCTTCACGCTATTGACAGGGAACACCCTGGGTGGCATCACGATTTTCAGGCCAGCGTGGCGCGACCAGTCTTGCAGATCTTTGAGCATGTAGGCCATCTTGGCTGGCACGGGGTTCTCGCGCATGGCATAAACACTGGGGTTGATGCTGTTGAAAATACCGCCCACCAAAATCGGCCGCCAGCGGATCGGCACTTTAAGCTCCGCAGCAAGGGGCCGAATGTTGTGGAACGCCAGATACGTCCACGGGCTGCTGCAATCAAAGAAAAATTCAATCACTGTTGGCCTCGCATTTTCATAATTTGCTCGAGCGTTGGGCCTCAAGCTTGTGCTCGCCCGCGACCACGCTCTGGGCGGTCTGGCCAAACAGCACTTTGCGGGCTTCGTCGGTTAAGG
>JANOLC010000378.1:0-3087 GCA_031419575.1 Burkholderiales bacterium
TGCTGATCGTGCCGGTGATGATGCAGATTCATGGTGGCGCACCGGTCAAAGATATGAACCCGGTCGCACCTGTGGTCATCAAGGTCGAAGCCAAATAGGCCTTCGAGTCCTGGCGTTTTGAGAAAAGCCCGCGACTTGCGGGCTTTTCTCTGTGAGGTAGACATTTCGACGATTGTCGTCCTCCACGGCGCTGTTCAAATCCACAACAATCGGTCATGCAACTCAACTACATTGCCAACGCCTCAGTCCCATCGGTCACCGGCCGCACCATTACCATGGTGGATCCATCCGACGGCCAGCCATTCGACAAAATTCAGCGCAGCAACGCCGCCGACATCGACACAGCGGTTCATGCCGCCCGCCAGTGCCTGGATGCCGTCTGGGGCAAGCTAACGGGTACCGAGCGTGGCCGCTTGCTGATGCGCTTAAGCGTCAAAGTCAGCGATCACGCCGAAGAACTGGCCCTTATCGAACAGCAGGATTGCGGCAAACCCACCAAACAGGCGCGGACTGATGCATTCGCCCTAGCGCGCTACTTTGAGTTTTACGCTGGCGCTTGCGACAAATTCCATGGTGAAACCATTCCGTACCTAGACGGCTACAGTGTGTTGACCTGGCGTGAGCCCCATGGTGTGACCGGGCACATCATCCCGTGGAACTACCCCATGCAGATTTTTGGGCGCAGCATCGGTGGCGCACTGGCGGCGGGCAACGTGTGTGTGGTCAAGCCCGCTGAAAATGCTTGCCTGTCATTGATTCGCGTGGCGCAATTGGCGGCTGAAGTGGGCTTTCCCGCCGGTGCCATCAACATCGTTACCGGTTATGGGCACGAGGTGGGCGACGCGCTGGCGCGCCATGCAGGCATTGACCACATCAGCTTCACCGGTAGCCCTACAGTGGGCACGCTGATCCAGCAGGTGGCAGCTGTGCGGCACTGCCCGGTCACGCTGGAGCTGGGGGGTAAAAGCCCTCAGATCATCTTTGCGGATGCAGATCTGGACGCAGCCATTCCCGCCGTGGTCAACGCCATCGTGCAAAACGCGGGGCAAACCTGCTCGGCGGGTTCGCGCTTACTGGTAGACCAAGCCATTTACGAGCCTTTGCTGGAGCGCTTGGGCAAGGCGTTTGAGAACTTGCGCGTGGGCCCTGCCAGCATGGACTTGGACGTCGGCCCCTTAATTAGCCAGAGTCAGCTGACCCGCGTGTGGGATTTTTTAAGCGATGCCCAGGTGGCAAACATCCCCATGGTGGCGCAAGGGAGGATCGTGGACGAGGCCCCCGAGACCGGCTTTTACCAGGCTCCGACGTTGCTGCGCGATGTGCCCATGACTCACCGGTTGGCGCAAGAGGAGGTATTCGGCCCGGTGCTGGCCGCCATGAGCTTCAAGAATGAAGACCACGCCGTGGAGCTGGCCAATGCCACGCAGTTTGGACTGGTCGCTGGTGTGTGGACGCGTGACGGTGCGCGCCAGTTCCGAATGGCCAGGCGCGTCAAAAGCGGGCAAGTGTTCATCAACAACTACGGTGCGGGTGGCGGGGTGGAGCTGCCGTTTGGTGGTGTCAAATCCAGCGGCTACGGGCGTGAAAAAGGCTTGGAGGCGTTGGCAGGCTTTAGTACGTTGAAAACTGTGGCTTTCAGGCATGATTAGTCGTAAAAAATGCCTTGAGTCCACGTCAATACTCAATAGTTCGCTATATTTAGCGTAGCACTCATTATTTAAAAAATAGGAAATCTCATGCGCGTCAAAGATAAATCCATCATCGTGACCGGCTCGGGCGGCGGCATTGGGGAGGGCATTGCACTGAGGCTGGCGGCGCAAGGGGCCCACGTCATCGTTAACGACATCAACGAAGCCATGGGCCTGCGCGTTGTTGCCAACATCATCGCTGCGGGGGGCACGGCATCCTTTTTTGCAGCCGATGTCACCCAAACTGCCGACGTGAAGGCGTTGGTGGCCGCTGCGGTGCAACGGCACGGCAAGCTCGACGTGATGGTCAACAACGCGGGTTGGACGCACCGCAACCGGCCCGCGCTGGAGGTCAGTGAGGACGACTTTGACAAGTGCTTTGCCGTCAACATGAAAAGCATTTACCTGGCCACCATTCACGCCGTGCCAGCGTTCAAAGCCAATGGCGGGGGCGTGTTCATTAACATCGCTTCCACCGCCGGGGTGCGGCCCCGCCCGGGGTTGACCTGGTACAACGGTTCCAAGGGTGCGGTCATCACCACCAGCAAGTCCCTGGCGGCTGAGCTGGGGCCAGACAACATCCGCGTGAACTGCATCAACCCCGTGTTCAACCCCGACACTGGCTTGTCGGCCGAATTTGCCGGAGGCCCTGTGGACGAAGAGCGCAAAGCCAAGTTCCGCGCCTCCATCCCGTTGGGGCGGTTTTCTACCGCGCTGGATGTGGCCAATGCTGCGCTGTATCTGGCCAGCGATGAGGCCGCCTTCATCAGCGGTGTGTGCCTTGAAGTGGATGGCGCGCGCTGCGTTTAAGAGGGGTTTGTTGTATCACCCATGGGTGAGCATGCCCAAGAAGGAGACAATGCCCCCATGTCTGAACGTGATGTCCCCACCTTTCCCCCCCAGCGCCAGGACGGTAAAGTTGTACCCCTGATTGACCAGCGCCATGCGTCGCTGGCCCTGCCTGCGAATGCGCTATTACCGGGCCATCAAATCGCAGCCGATGGTTTGCTGGCCGACCAGCTGGGCCGCCCACTGCGTGACCTGCGCATCAGCGTGACCGACCGGTGCAACTTTCGCTGCAATTACTGCATGCCCAAAGAGGTGTTTGACAAGGACTACGCTTACCTGCCTCATTCCGCGTTGCTGTCGTTTGAAGAAATCACCCGCATTGCCCGGCTGTTTGCCGCCCATGGTGTGCGCAAAATTCGCCTCACCGGTGGGGAGCCACTGTTGCGCAAAAATATTGAAGTACTGATAGAGCAGCTGGCGAAGTTGCGCACGGTTGACGGTCAGCCGCTTGACCTCACACTCACCACCAATGGCTCCTTGCTAGCACGCAAGGCCAAAGCGCTCAAGGCGGCGGGGCTGAACCGCGTCACGGTCAGCCTGGACGGTCTGG
>JANOLC010000379.1:0-9413 GCA_031419575.1 Burkholderiales bacterium
CAGCCCCAGATCTTTGCGCATCCAGTCCACGGCAAAACCGAAATCAAACTTGTCGGCCACCATGGTTTTGCCACGGTTGTCCAACTGCCAACTTTGAGCAGCACCTTTGCCGATCACGTCCAGCACCTGGTTCATGTCCAGCCCAGCGTTTTGGCCAAACGCGATGGCTTCGCTCAGGCCCTGCACCAGGCCGGCAATGCAAATCTGGTTCACCATTTTGGCGAGCTGGCCCGCGCCACTATCGCCCAGCAACGTGAACGCGCGCGCAAACGCCATCCCAGTGGGTTGAACTGCGGCAAAGGCTGCCGCATCACCGCCACACATCACCGTCAGAAGGCCGTTTTGCGCCCCACCCTGGCCACCGGATACGGGCGCGTCAATGAACTGCAGGCCGAGGTTTTTGGCAACCGTGGCCAGTTCGCGGGCCACGCTGGCCGATGCGGTGGTGTGGTCCACAAAAATAGTGCGTGGCTTCATGCCTGCGAATGCGCCATCCGCCCCCAAGACCACAGAGCGCAGGTCATCGTCATTGCCGACGCAGCAGAACACGATGTCGGCCTCTTGTACCGCCAAACGCGGGGTTTCAGCATGCTTTGGGCCACTAGTCCCCGTGAACTCTTCACACCATGCTATTGATTTAGTAGCGGTCCGGTTATAGACTGTGACTTGGTGACCGGCGCGGGCCAGGTGGCCTGCCATGCAGTAGCCCATCACGCCCAAGCCCAAAAAGGCGACTCGGGTGACGGGGGTGGATTCGTAGGTTTTGGCGTTGATGCTGGACATGGTGAGAGTTAAATGATGGGTCAAACTATCGCAAAATTTTCAGTGCCAGCGCTGAAGTCATGGGTTTTCCCGCGTTGGCTGTTGAGCTTGATCTGCAAGCGCAAATCATTCAATGAGTCAGCATTGCGCAGGGCATCTTCGTAGCTGATGACATTGGCCTCATAGGCGTCAAACAAAGCCTGGTCAAAGGTTTGCATGCCTAGGTTGCGGCTTTTTTTCATGATCTCTTTGATCTCGGACACATCGCCCTTAAAGATCAAGTCAGCAATCAGCGGCGTGTTCAACATGATCTCGACAGCCGCAGAGCGCCCCTTGCCATCTTGCTTGGGAATCAGCCGCTGCGACACCAGCGCCTTGAGGTTGAGCGACAAATCCATCAGCAACTGCGAGCGCCGCTCTTCGGGGAAGAAGTTAATAATGCGGTCCAGCGCCTGGTTGGCACTGTTGGCGTGCAGCGTCGCCAGGCACAGGTGCCCGGTCTCGGCAAACGCCACCGCGTGCTCCATGGTTTCGCGGTCGCGAATCTCACCCATCAAAATCACATCGGGGGCCTGGCGCAGCGTGTTCTTCAGGGCGATCTCCCAGCTGTCGGTGTCCAACCCCACTTCACGCTGAGTGACAACACAGTTTTTGTGCATGTGGACAAACTCCACGGGGTCTTCAATCGTGATGATGTGGCCGTAAGAGTTCTCATTGCGCCAGTCCACCATGGCAGCCAGTGTGGTGGACTTGCCGGAGCCGGTGGAGCCCACCATGATGCACAGGCCGCGCTTGGCCTGCACCACCTCTTTCAGCACTTGGGGTACGCCCAGCCCGTCAATGGTGGGCAGGATGGCCGGGATGACCCGCATCACCATGCCGACCTTGCCCTGCTGCACAAAAGCATTCACCCGAAACCGCCCCACGCCGGGGGGCGAAATCGCAAAGTTACACTCCTTGGTGCGCTCAAATTCGGCCACCTGTTTGTCGTTCATCACCGAGCGGGCCAACGCCATCGTGTGCGCCGCATTCAGGGGCTGGGGCGACACCTTGGTCACCTTGCCATCCACCTTGATGGCGGGGGGGAAGTCGCCGGTGATGAACAGATCGCTGCCCGAGCGGCTGACCATCAGCTTGAGCAAGTCATTGATAAATTTAGTGGCTTGATCGCGTTCCATGAGACTGGTGACTCCCGGGTGTTATTTACTTGGTTTCGCTTAAACGCGCGCTGACCACGCGCAACCGCAGCGACAGCTTGCGCGCCAGCAAGGCGATTAACTTGGCAGCAAGCGTGGGAGCGGCCGTCATCATTTCGTCCATGCCTTCAGCACTAAGGATGGCCACCTCGCACTCGCCCATGGTGGTGCACGTAGAAAAGCGAATGCCACTGTCCAACAACGACATTTCGCCCAAAATTTCACCCGGCCAGGTCTCGGCCAGACGCAGATGCTCGCCCCAAGGCTGCACCCGGTCCACTGCAATGCCACCGCTGAGCAGCACCACCATAAAGTTGCCGTACTCGTCCTGGCGGATGATGTCGCGGTTGGCGGCCACAATCGCAAAGTCAAAAAACTTCACCAGACTTTTGACGGCGCTGGCATCCAGATAGCTCATGTACTTGTCTTTGGCCCACAAGCTCTGCATCAGCGCAATGCCGCGCTCCCCATTGAGGCGATGCGCGCCTACCTCAACGGCGCGGGCCTCCCACGGCACCAGCAAATCAGCATCCACGCCAAAGCCTGCAAATGCGGTGGTGAATAACATCGAATCTTGCGATTCGTCTTGTGAGGGAGCGTCCAGTGCGGGCTCAAAATCCAGACCGCCTTGCGGCTTGTGCGACCCTGAAATTTCAGTCATGCGAGACTCCAAAAAATGCGTTATACCGCTGCGCTTAACTTGCTCTTAGCCGGGGAAATTCTCAGGAATCTTGGCTTTGCTGCGCGCCTCTGCCGGGCTGATCAAGTTGCGCTTCACCAGATCCGTCAGGTTTTGATCCAGTGTTTGCATGCCCACGCTGTTGCCGGTCTGGATACTGGAGTACATCTGCGCTACCTTGGCCTCGCGAATCAAATTGCGGATGGCGCTAGTGCCCAACATGATCTCGTGCGCGGCAATGCGACCCGAGCCATCTTTGGTTTTACACAGCGTTTGCGAGATCACTGCCTGTAGCGATTCAGACAACATGGCGCGCACCATTTCTTTCTCGTCAGCGGGGAACACGTCAATGATCCGGTCGATGGTTTTGGCCGCGCTAGAGGTGTGCAGTGTGCCAAACACCAGATGACCCGTTTCCGCCGCCGTCATGGCCAGACGGATGGTTTCCAGATCCCGCATTTCACCCACCAGAATGGCGTCCGGGTCTTCCCGCAAGGCGGACTTCAAAGCGGCCGCAAAACTCAGCGTGTGCGGGCCCACTTCGCGCTGGCTGACCAGGCATTTCTTGGACTCGTGCACGAACTCGATTGGGTCTTCCACCGTAAGGATGTGCCCGAACTCGTTTTCGTTGAGGTAGTTAACCATCGCCGCCAGCGTGGTGGACTTGCCCGAGCCAGTAGGGCCGGTGACCAGCACCATACCGCGCGGCTTCATCGCCAAATCAGCAAAAATCTTGGGCGCGTTGAGTTGTTCCAGCGACAAAATTTTGCTGGGAATAGTTCGAAATACGGCACCTGCGCCACGCTCATGGTTGAAAGCATTGACCCGAAAACGCGCCAGGCCCTCGATCTCGAACGAAAAGTCAATCTCCAGAAATTCTTCGTAGTTTTTACGCTGCGTGTCATTCATGATGTCGTACACCATGGCATGTACCGCCTTGTGGTCCAGCGCCTCCACGTTGATGCGTCGCACATCCCCGTGCACACGAATCATGGGAGGCAGCCCAGCTGACAAATGCAGGTCGGAAGCTTTGTTTTTGACGCTGAAGGCAAGGAGTTGGGTAATGTCCACAAATGACCTCTGGTGTTTGTTACGCTCTGAAGGATTATGACCATGATTTCCGACAATCTCCAGCGGGTTCAAGCGCGAATCCAGGCAGCTTGCCTGGCCTGCGGGCGCGACCCCAAAACCGTGCGCTTGCTGGCTGTATCCAAGACGTTTGGAACCGATGTCGTTCAGGCCGCCGTCAACGCCGGGCAGACCGCGTTTGGTGAGAACTATATTCAAGAGGCAGTAGACAAGATTGTTGCAGTCCGTTTATGGGAGCAAACCCGGCGCCCGGTGCCCCTCACCCTTGCTTCGGAATGGCACTGCGTCGGCCCCATCCAGAGCAACAAGACCCGGCTGGTGGCCGAGCACTTTGACTGGGTTCACAGCGTGGACCGCCTCAAAATTGCGCAGCGCCTGAGCGAGCAGCGACCGGCAAATCTGGCCCCGCTGCAGGTCTGCCTTCAAGTGAACGTGGATGGCGGTGCCAACAAATCCGGGGCCACGCCGGAGGAAGCCGTGCCACTGGCCTTGGCAATAACGGCACTGCCGGGCATCGCGCTGCGGGGACTCATGTCTATCCCTGAACCAGCTCCTGATTTCGTAGCGCAATGTGCCCTATTCACGAGGACTAAAGCCCTGTTTGACCATGTTTTTTCGGTATTGCGTCAGTATGGCACCCCCCAGCAAGTGGCGGCATTTGACACGCTATCGATGGGCATGTCCGCCGACCTCGAAGCCGCTATTCATTCGGGCAGCACCATGGTGCGGGTGGGCACCGCCATCTTTGGTGGACGTGCGTAGTCTAAGCAACGATAGTAAAATCTTGCTCATGGAATATGTAGAGCGCTTCACAGACACCGAAGTCGAAAAAATCGTCGACGAGGGCCTGATCTACATGTGCGCCTGCCCCGCACAGGTTGCCGAAACCTTGCGCAAAGTGCGCAACATGTACCGCTATCAGCTTAACTGTTTGCGCAATCCGCAAAACGACTGTCGTGTGCATGACACCATTGCTGCTGTCAGCGTGCAAGTGCATGCTCAATTAGAAGACTGTCTTGAAGCGGTCCTCGCCCTTGAGCAGTGGGATCGGGAGACGCTGACCATGCCAGTCGGATTGCGTGAGCGCCAGGCTAAAGAAATCTCCGGCGACTCCCATTTTTTTGAGACCGCCACCAAATAACCTGGATAGTGCATATCACCGCAGCGACAGGTGGGTCGAGTTTTTGACCTCTTCCATCACAGCGTAGGTTCGGGTTTCTCGCACCCCCGGCAGTTGCCACAGCACCGTACCCGCGAGTTCTCGGTATGCTGCCATGTCGGCCACACGGGTTTTGAGCAGGTAATCAAAACCACCCGCCACCATGTGGCATTCCATGATCTCGGTGCGCACCTGCACGGCGGCCTTGAAGGCTTCAAACACGTTGGGTGTGGTGCGGTCCAGCAGCACCTCCACGAACACCATCATGCCCGCGCCCAGCTTGAGCGGGTTCAGCCGCGCCTCGTAGCCCAAGATGTAGCCGTCCTTGGTCAGCCGCTGCACCCGGGCCAGCACGGCGGTGGGCGATAGCGTGACGGTATCGGCCAGCTTGAGGTTGCTGATGCGCCCGTCCTGCTGCAAGGCATTCAGAATCTTGAGATCAATGCGGTCTAGTTCAGGGAAGGCGTCAGTCATGGCATCCATCAAGAGAGGCGATAGGTTTGCAAATGAATGCTGGTCTCGGTGTTGCTGATCCCGCGCACCAAGCGGATGCGCTCCAGCACCTGCGACAACTCGGCCAAGTTGCCAGCGCGCAGCTCTGCCAGTAGATCCCAGCGGCCGTTGGTGTCGTGCAGTGTGGCCACGCCGGGTTCACCCAGCAGGCTGGCAATCACAGCACGGGTCTCGTTGCCCTCGACCGCGATGCTCATCCAGGCCTTGATCTCAGCAGGTTGCGAATCGGGTTTCAGGCGCACCGTGTAGCCCACGATGATGCCTGCATCTTCCAGTTTGGTCACCCGATTCGTCACCGTGCCGCGCGACACGCCCAGCTTGTTCGCCAGGGTGGCGACACTGGTGCGCGCGTCTTTGCGCAGTAGCGAGAGCAGTTGCTGGTCTGTGACGTCCATGTTGTCATTATGGCAATAGCTATTAGCGTAATGCCATATTTTTATCAAAAAGCAATCACTATTGGCGATTTACATTGCTTTGATGCCTTGCCACACTCTGGGTACATCCCTCTGGAGCACCCACCATGAACCGCACACCGTCTGTTCAAACCCACTTTCTCAGCGCACAAGACGTCGCCAACCTCGTCACCCAAACCGGCATTGCTGCCACACTGCAAGGCATGGCCGCCTACATCGAAGCCGACTACCTGCGCTGGCAGGACTTTGACAAATGTGCCCGCGTGGCCAGCTATTCACAAGATGGCGTCATTGAGCTGATGCCCGTGGCAGACGCCAAAACCTATGCCTTCAAATACGTCAACGGTCACCCCAAAAACCACCAGTTTGGCCTGCCCACGGTGATGGCGTTTGGCGTGCTGGCCGATGTCGCCACCGGCATCCCCGAGCTGCTGAGCGAGCTGACCCTGACCACCGCGTTGCGCACCGCCGCCATGTCGGCCGTGGCCGCACGCGCGCTGGCTCGGTCCAACGTCAAACGCATGGCCCTGATTGGCAATGGCGCGCAAAGCGAGTTTCAGGCGCTGGCGTTTCACCACCTGCTGGGCATTGACGAAGTACGGCTTTTTGACACCGACCCCCAGGCCACCGCCAAACTTATGCGCAACTTGCAGTCCACTCAGCTGCGCCTCATCCATTGCGACAGCATCGCCCAGGCTGTGCGCGGTGCTGACATCGTGACCACCGTTACCGCCGACAAAACTAATGCGGCCATCATCACATTGGACATGATCGAACCCGGCATGCACATCAACGGCGTGGGCGGCGACTGCCCCGGCAAAACCGAGATTCATCCCGACGTGTTGCGCGCCGCCACCGTGTTTGTCGAATACGAGCCGCAAACCCGCATCGAGGGCGACCTGCAACATCTGCCTGCCGACTTCTGTGTGACCGAGCTGTGGCAGGTGCTGCAACTGAAAAGCGCCGGCCGTACGTCCAACGCGCAAGTCACGATGTTTGACTCGGTCGGCTTCGCACTGGAAGACTACTCAGCCTTGCGCTATGTGCGTGACACCGCCCGGACGCTGGGTCTGGGCCAATTGATTTCGCTGATTCCAGAGCTGGCCAACCCCAAAGACCTGTTCAGCCTGATCCGCCAGGACACGGCCACCCAGCGCGCCACGGATGAAGTCGCGTTAGCATCGATTGCATGAATGTTTCATCCAGCCCCCCAGCCAGCCAGGTCAAGGCCGTCAGCCTGATCGGTGTGCCCACCGACATTGGTGCGGGCACACTCGGCGCGCGCATGGGGCCCGAGGCGCTGCGCGTAGCGGGCATTGCCCGGGCAATAGCCCAGTTTGGGCGGGACGTGAAAGACTGCGGCAACCTCAGCGGCCCGGCCAACCCCTGGTTGAGCGCCGTCAACGGTTTTCGCCACCTGCCCGAGGTGATCGCGTGGAACCAGTTGCTGCACGACGCCACGGTTGCCGAGTTGTGCGCCGGACGCCTGCCCATCATGCTGGGCGGCGACCATTCTCTGGGCATTGGCTCCATCAGCGCCGTGGCGCGCCATTGCCGTGACAAGGGCAAGAAACTGCGGGTGTTGTGGTTTGACGCCCATGCCGACTTCAACACTGCCACGCTGACGCCCAGCGGCAACATCCACGGCATGCCGGTGGCCTGTTTGTGCGGCTACGGCCCCAAAGAGTTGGTCGAAATCGGTGGCTTCAGCGCCGACAACCCGGCATTAAGGCCCAATGAGATTCGTCAGATCGGCATACGCAGCGTCGACGAGGGCGAAAAGCGCCTGGTGCACGACATGGGCATTGAGGTCTTCGACATGCGCTACATCGACGAGATGGGCATGCGCCACGCCATGGAGCTGGCGCTGGCCCTGGTGGATGCCAACACCCATTTGCATGTGAGCCTGGACGTTGATTTTCTCGATCCGGACATCGCACCCGGCGTGGGCACCACGGTACGCGGCGGCCCCACCTACCGCGAAGCACAGCTGTGCATGGAGATGATTGCCGACACCGGCCGCCTGGCCTCGCTGGACGTGGTGGAACTCAACCCCGCGCTGGATGTGCGCAACCAGACAGCCGAACTGGCGGTGGACTTGATAGAGAGTTTGTTTGGGAAGAGCACGTTAATGCGGGGTGGGGGGCGGTAAGCGGTCTCACCAGCGGGCACGGTACAGCCTAGGAATATGGCAAAAGCGCCTTGGCCGCCTCGACGCGCAAATGCAGCGCAATAGCCGGGTCGTTCATGACATCGTGCAAAAACTGCTGGGGTCTCAGGCCCTTGGCTTGCGATGCAGGCGCTGCAACGGGGTGGGTTCCCTGCGCTTCCAGCACCGCCTGAAAAGCCGCAGGCTTGATGCACGCCAGGCGTGAAAGCACTTTGGCCTGGGCCTCGGAACTAGGGCACACATCAAGCCACGGTCCATCCGAAAAAATGGGTGCCAAATCCGGCGCCACAAAGGCCGACCAGAACCCGGAGTCTGGCTGCAACGCGGGCACCATGCGGGCGTGGTGGGTTGCTGAAGGCATCAGGTTTATGCGTCCCGGTGCGATCGCACCCAGATAGCGCACCCGCAACGACTCCAGAAAGGCCTGTGCGTGAGCAAAGGGAACCGGCTCTGCCAGTGAAAACCACAGCTGATAGCCGTCCACGCCAGACACCGCAATGGCCGGTGCGGGCAAAGCCAGATCAGCCTGAACGCCTTGCCAGACGGTGGCCAGCACATTCCAGTCAGCCGGCCGGGCCAGTTCCAGCACCATCGCGCGCACGCGGCCATCGACAGTCATCAAGCGGGGCGCGTCACCGTCCGGGTCTGGGCTGTTGGTGTCGTCAACGAGGTAGAGGCGGCGCAGCTCGGCTTGCAGTGTGTTCATGAGGCCAAATGTACTTGGCGGGCGGGGAAGTGCGGGGCCGCGAGGGGCGTTCTTCAATTCGGCTTGGCCAATATCAATACCAGCCTGGACAAATGCACTGTAAATTTCGAGTTTCACAAAACGAATTTACTCTTTCAAGTTTTTTAGGCCTGTCTCTATCTACTTGTTTCCTGGTTTTGACACCTAGAGCCCAACTTCACGGAGATCTTGGGCTTGAGCCAAGCGTGGTGCACGGTGAAATTGAAACTTCACGTCTGATACTCGGGTGATTTCACGGCAAAAATCTCAGTCAAATCAGCCTGAAGTCCCCGTCAAATATCAATAGTTTGCTACTTTTAAAGTAGCAACTTATTCGATCAATTCATCGCGCAAGCCGTCCAAGCCCCGTTGTTTTTGCTCGACTCGATCACCGCATCCACAAACCTCACCCCCATCAACCCATCCAACGAGTTGGGGAAATACAGCGCCATCGGGTCTGCGGCCACACCGGCGCGGCGGGCGGCAATGGCTTCGGCAGCGTCGGAGTAGACGTTGGCAAAACTCTCGTGAAAACCTTCGGGGTGGCCGGCCACGATGCGGGAGGCGCGGGCGGATAGCGGCAAAGTGCCAGGGCCGTTGGGCGTGCGGTTTTGCGAGGGTGCGTCCATCGGCTTGAAGGTCAGGGCCTGGGGGTGCTCCTGCATCCACTCCAGGCTGCCCAGTGCGCCGCTGACGCGGATGCGCAGG
>JANOLC010000380.1:0-2778 GCA_031419575.1 Burkholderiales bacterium
TGGCTGGTTCGTATTACGGCAACACCGCGCAAATCTGGTCTGCATTGCTGATGGCGGCGGCACTGGGGTTGACGCTGAATGGTGTGATGGCGGCCCTTGAGTCGTATGTGTTGCGGCCGTGGCGAGTTGCCAAAAAGTAGCACTCTACAAAGCGTGATGTGATGCCCAATTTTTTCAAATTCGCCTGCATGCTCGTACTGGTTTTTCTGGGAACCAGCACGCTGTTGCCCGTGGGCTTGCTGGACGAGAAACCGGTTTACTGGACACAAGTGCCGATGAGCTGGCTGGGGCTGGGTAGTTTGTTCCTCGCGGCGTTGATTGGATTTCTGCAGTCTGCCAAATCGACCATTTCTGGCTCAAACCCATCGCAATCTTCCATGTCATTGGGTGCGACGATGGCCTTTGCCCTGTTGGGCCTGTTGGGCTCGATAGCGCCGCTGGTCTTGCTCGATGGTTTAAAGGTGGGTGACGAGGTCGCACCAGTCACCATCGCGCCTGCAAGTTACGGTTTCTGGTTGGCTACGTTGGCGCTGGCGCTGTTGGCTTGCCTGGGCTTGTCCAAGTTGGCGGCAGTTGAAACGAAGCAGGCCTGGCCGCGCCATGCTATCCCCTTGTTGCTCGGTGCCTGGGCCATCATTTTTTGGCAGATTGGGGTGCAGGCCTTTGAGGTGCCTCGCGTTCTGTTGCCCGTCCCGGCGTTGATTGCCAACACGCTGTGGGAGCGCTGGGATGTGCTGCTGGATGATTTCCAGATCACCGTGTTGCATTCGGCGTTGATCGGTTACGTCTTTGGTTGTGGTGGCGGCTTCCTGCTGGGCATTTTGATAGACCGCAGTCTATTTTTGCAACGCGGCTTGCTGCCCGTATGTGCGCTGGCCAGTTCGGTGCCGCTGGTGGGCATTGCGCCCATCATGGTGATGTGGTTTGGTTTTGAGTGGCATTCAAAAGCGGCCGTGGTCGCGCTGATGACGTTTTTCCCTATGCTGGTCAGCACCTTTGCTGGGCTGGCCGCGACTGGTCGTATGGAGCTGGACTTGATGCGCTCTTATGCGGCGGGCCACCTGCGAACGCTGTTGCTGTTGCGCTTGCCGACGGCCATGCCGTTTCTGTTCAACGGCCTGAAAGTGGCCTCCACCCTGGCGTTGATTGGGGCCATCGTGGCTGAGTTTTTTGGCTCACCCACAGTGGGCATGGGGTTTCGCATCTCCACCGAGGCTGCCCGCATGAACATGGGCCTGGTGTGGGCCACGATTGTGGTGGCCGCGCTGTCCGGCACTGTCATCTACGCGGTCATTGAATGGATGGAGCGCAAAGCCACGTTTTGGCATCCCTCGCAGCGGTTGTAGTCACCGTCCACGGTAAATTTGGCTGAGTCAGCAGCAATGTGGTGCTCTTTTTAATAGAGCAAACTATTATTATTCAGCAGGAATTTCAAGCCTTTTTTACTTTGAAATGAACGGACTCAAGACAGTTCCGCTGCGTGTTGATCCCTGGACTGCAAGGCCAGGCGCAAACGTCCAGTCAGGTTCATGGCCGGTTGTAGCGCGTCCAGCGCACGCCAACCCGCCAGAAGCCGCCGTGCCCACCCGGGACCCCGGGTGACCACATCTTCCCAAGTGTGTATTAACTCGTCGCCATCGTGGTCGAGCAGGTAGTCAATCAAAGCGCCCGCCTGTGCCAGGTCTTTATTGGCCTTGACCCGTTGTGCCAGAGGTCTTTCGCCGTGCACGATCAATTTGTGCAGTGCGAACCGATGTGGCTGCGGCACGTTGACGACCACCGGGCCGTTGCGGGTCAGTAAGGTGGCGCGCATTGGATCTTCCAGCGAGAGTTCCATGAACTTTAGCGGTTGCAGCGTAAGGTTCAGCGCAGGCAAATACACAGGCTGATCACCCGTGCGGCTAACGCTGGTCAGAAAATCCAAATCAAAATCGGGTTCGTCTGGCTTTTTGAACGTGGTGTTGCTTTGTACTGGGATGAAGCCCATGCCCAGCGAGTCGATGGGGGCTCTGCCATCCAATGTCAGACTGGATGGCAACGCAATGGAAAGGTTTTTCCCCGCATGTGCAAAATCCAGATCCAGCGTGAAAGCGCCTGCACCCCAACGCACGCCAAAATGGTTTTGATAAGCTAAAAATGCATGGGTGCCGACCAGAATACCGGCGGCGGCAAAGAACCCATAATCACTTAGGCGTGTTATTACACGGGCATGTTTCAACGGAATTTCGGTACCACCGTATTCGATGGCGGCACGCGCCATGCGAAGCAGTGCGGACTGTTCTGAGCGCTGCTGCGGATTGGTATGTGCCGCCATCAGCCTACGCGTGGCCTCGTCATCGGGCCCTACATAAACCTGCTGCGGTTGGCCGCTGGGCATCTTGACCTGGTAGTACCAATAGTCACGGGACGCAACCGTTTTCTTGGCAAAACCACCCGGAAGATTGGCAATGGTTCGATGCAGTTCTGCCTGGCGCGCTGCCGTGTCCAGCCCGGCGAATGCGGCTTGGGCTGAGGCGGAAAGTTCATTGTAGTATTTCACTATACTTCCATAAAATTTTAGGTAGTATAGTGAAACCTGTGACATAAGGTTTACTGCGTGCCAAAAATCCTGTCCCCGGCATCACCCAGGCCCGGCAGGATGTAGCCATGGTCATTGAGTTGGCGGTCTATTGCGGCGGTAAAAATGGCGACATCCGGGTGAGCGGCGTGCAGGGTGGCGATGCCTTCAGGGCAGGTCAGCAGGCACAAAAACTTGACCGACTTGGGGTTCATGGCCTT
>JANOLC010000381.1:0-2984 GCA_031419575.1 Burkholderiales bacterium
AAAGTCAAATTTGAATTGGTGGCCGAAGACGACGCTGCTGATCCAAAGCAGGGTGCAGCAGTTGCTCAAAAATTGTGCGATGCCAAAGTCGCTGGCGTAGCGGGTCACCTGAACTCAGGCACCACCATTCCCGCATCCAAAATCTATAACGATTGCGGTATCCCTCACATCACCCCATCTGCCACCAACCCTAACCTTACCAAGCCTGGATACAAGACCACTTGGCGTCTGCTGGCCAATGACAATGCATTGGGCGCTGGACTGGCGTTTTACGCTGCTGACGCGTTGAAATTGAAGCGTATTGCCGTGATTGATGACCGTACTGCCTACGGCCAGGGTGTGGCTGAAGTCTTCAAGAGAACCGCTGCCACCAAAGGTATCACCATTGTTGATGAGCAGTTCACCACCGACAAATCGGTTGATTTCATGTCGATCCTGACCGCGATCAAAGCCAAGAACCCGGACGGCGTTTTCTTCGGTGGCATGGACCCACAAGCTGGCCCCATGCTGCGCCAGATGGAGCAACTGGGCTTGACCAACGTCAAATACTTTGGCGGTGACGGTATCTGCACCAACGACCTGATCAAACAGTCGGCTGGCGCTAAAACGCTTGAAAACGTGGTTTGCGCTGAAGGCGGCGCCTCCTTGGCCAAAATGCCAGGCGGCGATGCCTGGATGAAGCGCTACGAAGCCAAGTACCCTAAGCAGTTCCAAGTTTACAGCCCTTATGTGTATGACGCAGTGCACGTTTTGGTTGATGCCATGAAGCGTGCAGGCAGTGCTGATCCTAAGGTTTATGGCCCCATGATTGGCGCGACGAACTACAAAGGCATTACCACCACCGTTCAGTTTGAGTCCAATGGTGAGCTGAAGAACCCTGCGATGACGTTGTACACCTACAAGGGTGACAAGAAGATCGCTTTGAACTAATCAGTTTTCAGCATAAAAAAAGCCACCTTCGGGTGGCTTTTTTGTTGCAGTTCCAATCTCACTGCGCGGGCCAACTTTTGCCGTGTGGCTTTAGGTCATCGGGACGCAGTTGAGCCAAAAGGGCCACGGCGTGGCTTGAGGGGTGACACTGTAACTGTGGTCGTTTCAAAGTTGCGGCGCTCAGCCAGCAAATCATCGCTATCGATGAATGCCACCAACTCCTCAATGTCTTTGTCGGTGACCTCATGCAATTTGAAGTGCGCCTGCCACTGGTCCACCACAGCAATGATCAACTTGATTACCTTAACCGCCTCGCCATCCGTCAAATCAAACTGGGCGCAGACTGATCTTGCATTGCTCAATGATGGCTCGGCCGAATCCTCGCTGATCAGGAAGTCATGGTGGGTGGCTCCGTTGCCCGACGGCACGACGTCATACGCCGGTGAAAGACTCAGCGCGGGCACTCGCCCATTCGACGGATCGAACGCGCCAGGTGCGGGTAACCAAAAACAGGACTGCCTCCACTCGGCGTCTCAGACCGGATGATCGTGGCCGCAGAAATACAATGAACGCGCCGACCCTCCATGCGGTCAAACCGCCTGATCGCAATGGCATGCTCCCCAGGTAACCGAATCGGCATCGTCATTGCCGCATTGATGCCGCAGCGTTTAGCCAAGGTCATCGTCGCGTGCTCAACCAGTGGCAAATCTACGGACTCCCCGTCGTACAGCTTAAGAACCCACTCATTGCCACCGATACTGATGACAGCTTTGGGCTTCGCGCCCCCAAGGCTTGCGTTTGTGGAAGCTAGGAGCCTTTGCTGCTCGGATAACTCTACGTCCGCGGAATTGATGATCCGCGCGATTTCACTGATTTGAGGCGCATCTGCCAGTCGTGGAATTGCCGGGGTCGGGAACGGCTCATAGTGCGCCTTGGACGACGACACGCCCAGGGCACCGAAACGATCGGTGCCGGCGAAATACAGGTAGTCAATAAGATGATTGCCCTTAGGTTTGTGGAGGTAGCGAATAACCTTCTCCCCCCAGTTGTCGGGCCGGGCATCATCTACAGCACCAGGCGCGGCCTTCTCCCGCATGCGACGGAATATGGCTGGGTATTCCGTGCTGCTCAGGGGTAAATCTGAACTCAACGCATAGCCAGTCTCGATCCAGGACGCATCGTATTGGAGGGACACATCACCGTTGGACAACTTGCGCAATTCCCCCACGAACCGCGGAAGCGTCGGGTCAGTCAGCTCCCAAAGAAAATAGGCATCAGGTGATTTCGTGCTCATGCTGCGGCCTTGCGATTTTGAGCACGCTTGAGCGCAATCGTTCGGGCATTCGTCGCCCGCTGCGTACCCAGGCGCTCAGCCTCACGGACATCGAGCTCAAGCGCACCACGGTCGCTGGCAGGCTCGGCGATTCTCGCCAGCTCACCATCGCGGCCGATCAACCAAAGAGCGCTGGCATAAGCACCCAGAGAGACGCCTGGGTCCCCTGCCTCAAGCTTGAGCAAAGTGGGTACCGATATACCGACACGGGCGGCCCACGTCCTCAAGGACTCACGCCGACGCATCCTAGCTACGGCCAGATGCGCCCCCAGATTGATGAGGGCATTCTGAGTTTGTGGCGGGAGACGTGTGATGGCAGAAGATTGCTTTGGCATAAAGAAGTTTATAACAAAATAATTATTTATGTGTAAGTCTTGTTTATCTCTGAGTCTTTGTATTCAGTGCAAAAATTGGCGGTTCGGGATCGTCAATGGCTGACGGCCCTCAGTTCGCTTCAATAGGTTGGTCAGAAAAAAGCCACGCCATTTTGTCAAATGGCGTGGCTTTTATGGATTCCACGACTTGAGGATGAATTCGTGCGACTAGCTAAAAAAGCTTTTCAGCCGATCCGTCCAGCTATCCCCCGTTGGGGAATGCTTGGTGCCACCCTTTTTCAGCGATTCGTCCAGCTCACGCAACAGCTTGCGCTGGTGTTCGCTGAGCTTTACGGGTGTCTCTACCGAGATATGACAGTACAGGTCGCCGGGGTAGCTGGAGCGCA
>JANOLC010000382.1:0-9271 GCA_031419575.1 Burkholderiales bacterium
CAATTTATTTCCACACCATGTCTTGGGTACGCATTATCGAGTAGTTGGTCGACTGGTCGCCGCCCTTCATGAGGCCGCCCTCGCCATTTTCCTTTTCGCGGTATTTCACACACGACTCGTCAATGAACAAGTCCAGAATGCCGGTGTCGCTGAAGTCCAGCAGCGTGGTCAGCAAGGTGGCGCTGGCAACGGGGTGCTCGCCACGTGCAGCCAACACGGCCAGCGCAGTCGTCAAAATTGTGCCGCCGACACAGAAACCCAAGGCATTCAGGCTCTTGGTCCCCGTGATTTCTTGCGTGACTGCTATGGATTTGATAGCAGCATCTTCAATATAGTTGTCCCAAGTTTTGTGCGCCAGCGACTGGTCGGGGTTGCGCCAGCTCACCACAAACGTGCGATGGCCCTGCTCAACCGCATAGCGAATCAATGAGTTCTCGGGCTGCAAATCAAGGATGTAAAACTTGTTGATGCATGGGGGGATCAGCAAAAACGGCTTCTCAAACACCTTGGCAGTGAGCGGCTTGTACTCAATCAGCTGAAACAGCTCGTTCTCAAACACCACCGCGCCTTCGGTGGTGGCGACGTTTTTACCGACTTCAAACAAGCTCTCATCCGTCATCGACACATGGCCCTGGCGCATATCATGCAGCAGGTTTTGAATGCCTTTGGCGATGCTCTCGCCCTTGGTGTCCAACGCCTTCTGTTGCGCGTCGGCGTTAAAGGCCAAAAAGTTGCTGGGGGCGGACGCTGCATTCAACTGCTCCACGGCAAATTTGATGCGGGCACGGGTTTTGGGGTCGGCCTCCACGGCGTCTGCCATGCTCAGCAGGGTGCGGGCGTTCAGCAAATAGGCCGCAGCCGACAATGCCGCCACCGGGTTGGCAGCCCAAGACTCTGCCGCAAAGCGCTTGTCACCCGTGATGGGTGCACCCTGAAGGCCTTGCGTCCACAAGCTGAGCGCGTCTTTGAGATACTCAGACTGTAACTCTTGGAGCTTTTCGGGGGCAATTTTGATTTTGGGGGTGGCGCCGGTGGCCCCACCTGGCACACCAGTCATAGACCCGGACTGAAACGATTCCAGGGCTTTAGCCCAGCTGTCGCCAAAGGTTTGTTGAAGTTGCTGGGCGGATTGCGCCCAAAAATCGGTATTTTGCTGAGTCATATTGTCTCCTCAGGATCTTGTCCGCAACAGGTGTTGAGGCGATCCATGTTTATTGGTAAAAACCCTAGTGTCTCAGGATTCACCTTCAGCAAACTGACATTTTTTTCATAAGCATATACATGTACATCATTCCCATCGCCTGGCTTTACGTCGCACTCATGATGGCGGTGGCCGAAGCCACCAACACCACGGGCACGGTATTGGGCGGCATAGTAACGTTTGTACTCTATGGTTTGGGGCCGGTGCTATTGGTGCTTTACCTGATGGGGTCGCCCGCCCGACGCAAAGCAATCAAGGCGGCCGAGCAAGCGCAGCCCGGGGTGTCAGCCGTGGTTGCCCAGCCAGATGCAGGCAGCCATGCGCCCGCTGCCTCCGAGGGCGACGCTGTCGCGCCGGTGCGAAAAGAACCGTGACGGGTTGCTGACGGTGCACCACCTGCGGCTGCCGTCGTTGCCATAGATTTGCGTGAGCCCCAAGGCCCGTAAACGCAGCCGGGCCAGGCCCTGCAAGTCAGCCAGCCATTTGTCGTTGTTATGCAACGTGAACATCGCCAGCGCAGACTGGTCGTGCGCCACAAAGGCATCGCGCACCTCGTCGCCCACCTCAAATTTCTGCGGGCCAATGCACGGACCCAGCCACACCAGCGTTTTTGACTTTGCAGAGCTGACGGGGACTAATGCCTCAAATTCCTTCAAACTTTGCTCCAAAACCCCCACACCACCCTGCCCCAACAAACCACGCCAGCCCGCGTGTGCGGCACCCACGGCATCGCCTTGCCAGTTGGTGAACAAAACCGGCAGGCAATCGGCCACCATCACAGTGCAGGCCAGAGCGGCGGCTTGGGTGACGCAGGCATCGGCCTCCGTGCCGTGGGGGGTGGAATTCGTCAAGCGAACCACGTCACAGCCATGCACCTGGTTCAAAAAAACGGGTTTGGCGTGCAGGGCTTCGGACAGCACCGCCCGGTTTTGGCCCACGTCCATGGCGTGATCACCCACGTGACTGCCCAGGTTAAGTGAGTCATAAGGTGGCTGCGACATTCCACCGGCGCGCGTAGTGCACACGGCATGAACCCGTTCCGCCACAGGCCACTGTGGAATGATCCAGTCGGGGTTCACTTTCAGCCTAGGCCTCAAAGTCCGGGCATTGGGACGGCTGAGCCTTTTGAAACGTGTCCAGCGCCATGCACGCATCAAACACGGCCATGGTCCGCGGCAGACCGTCAAAGTTAGTGTTGAAGCGCTGGCCGTTGAAGATTTGCGGTACCAGGCAGCAATCGGCCAGCGTGGGCGTGTTGCCAAAACAGTACACCGACGCGGGCAAGCCGTTGGCGGCACGCTGTGCTTCCAGCACCTGCAACTGGCGCTCAAAACTCTCCAACCCATCACGCACCCAGTGGCGATACCAGGTGTTTTTGGCTTCTTCCTCGACTTTCATTTCTTTAGTCAGGTACTTCAGAACCCGCAGGTTGTTGAGCGGGTGAATCTCGCAGGCGATGGACTGCGCCAGCGCGCGCACCCGGGCGCGGCCCAAAGCGTCGGCAGGTAACAAAGGCAATGGGGGAAATTTGTCGTCCAGGTATTCAATGATGGCCAGGGACTGCGTGAGGCGCTGGCCGTCTATTTCAAGCAGGGGCACCAGCATGTCGGGCGAGATGGCGGCGTAGTCATCTTTTTTGTGATCCCCACGTGCAAGGTGCACCGGCATGTAGTCAAACGCCAGGTTTTTGAGGTGCAACGCAATGCGCACCCGAAACGACGCGCTGGAACGGAAATAGTTATAAAGCTTCATGAATCAAATCTGTAGACGTACAGTGGGTACAGGATAAATTGGAATATGTCACTGCATTTTATATAGCAAACTATTGATATTCGACGAGGACTTGTGGCACTATTTTCCTCAAAACTCGCTACAGGGCAATGCCGGAGCGCTCCAGCAGGTCGCTCACCAACTCCAGGCGTACCAGCGGATTGTCCAGCACCATCAGGCGCTGTTTGACCTCGGGCGGCATGGGCAACAACTCGCACCAGCGGTTGGCCACCCAGCCGCAATCATCCAGCTGGTAAGGCGGTTGCAGCGGCATTTGATCGGGCGGCACTGCGCGCTCCTGCAGGGTTTTGATGACGTTGCCCAGAGCCGATGCCACGGGTTTGAGGTCATCAGGAATAGCGGCGGGCTGGTCGTCCAAGATCCGGGTCACATTAGCCACCCAGAGCCCGTGCTTGAGCCTGTCGCTGCGGCTGATCTGGAAACGCTGCATCCCCGTACAACGTATCATCATCAGACCAGACTGGGGCGACGAGAAACTGTCAATGCGGGCCAGCGTGCCTACCGGATGAAAAGCCTCCAAGGCAAAACCATCGCCAGAGGGCGGTACGCCCTCCTTTTCAATCACCCGCTTTCGCACCTCGTCACCCTGCGTGAGTGACACCACACCAAACGGCGCGCCGGTCTTGTAGCATTTGCCAATCATGTCGAGGTAACGCACCTCAAAGATTTGCAAGGACAGTAAGCCGGCCGGAAACAGCACGGTGCCCAGAGGGAACAGAGGCAGGGACAAGAGCGTGAGTTCTTCAGACATGGCTGAATCATCCCACGATGCCTGTGCTGTTCAATTCAGCCGCTTTTAAAATCGCTAATCGCCTCTACCTACCTGCCATGACCAATATCCTCAACACCCAACCGCTAGGCTTCCCCTGGCCCACCATTGACCCTTTTCTATTTTGCGTCTACCACGACGATGCCTACCCCCAAGGCAACGCCCGCCTGGGGCCCGACGCCTCGTTGGCCGGGCGAGATTTGGGCCAGGACTTTGCCGGAAAAGACGGCTGGCGCATGTACCACGGGCGTGAAATTCCGGGCTTTCCCTCGCACCCGCACCGGGGGTTTGAGACCGTCACCATCGTGCGCAAAGGGCTGATTGACCACTCTGACTCGCTGGGTGCCACGGCTCGTTTTGGTGGTGGCGATGTGCAATGGCTAACCGCCGGGCGCGGTATCGTTCACTCTGAGATGTTCCCGCTGCTAAACCAAGCCGAGCCCAACCCGCTGGAGTTGTTTCAGATCTGGCTAAACCTGCCCAGCAAGAACAAGATGGTCGAGCCCCACTTCACCATGTTCTGGTCAGAGCAAATTCCCCGCCGCACCGATACCGATTCTGCGGGTTTAACCACCGAAGTCAGTTGCGTGGCCGGCCAAATCAGCCCATCCGCGACCGAGACACCTCTGCCCCCACCACCTGATTCTTGGGCCTCGCAACCCGGTGCCAATGTCGCTATCTGGACCCTCAAAATGCAGCCCGGTGCGACGTGGAATTTACCTAAAGCCAGCGGCACGGGTGCCCGTAGGCAACTGTATTTTTTCAAAGGCAGCACCCTCACGGTGGATGGTCAACCTATCACCGAACACGCGGCCCTGGAGCTGAACGCCTCAGTGGACATCACGCTGATCAACGGTGCGCAAGTGGCTGAATTTTTGATGCTGCAAGGCACCCCCATCGCCGAACCCGTTGCGCAATACGGCCCATTCGTCATGAACACGCAAGCCGAAATTCACCAAGCCTTTGCCGACTACCGACGCACCGAATTTGGCGGCTGGCCCTGGCAAGACACGGCACCGGTCCACGGCAAGGAAAAAGTCAGATTTGCCAAGCATGCCGATGGGCGGGTAGAGACGCTACATAGTTCATAGCGAACTATTGAATATTGACGGGGACTTCAGGCCTTTTTTGTTCCCAACGGGTTCACCACCTTCAGTTCAGGCCAACTCCGGAAGTCGCAGTTAACTGACCAGAGCTCACGCGCACCGTGCTGCAGGCACAGTGCCGCGATGCGGGCATCGTGAACGGCGGGGCCAGCCGTCTTTGCCGTGGTGAGTAATTTCTGCAAAGTCGGCCAGTGAGACTCGGTTTCTCCCAGAAACACCAGGCTGGGGCTTTCAAGCCAGGCGCTCATTTGATCCATCGCTTTGTCTGGCGGTGTGGGCGGGCTGTAGATGCGCAAGTGGGTGACGATTGCAAAAAATTCGTGAACGCATGGCCAAGGAATGCGCCAGCCAACTCCTGCGCCAACCCGTTGCCACCAAATGTGGCGTCGCGTAGCTTGAACGGCTCGATCTGACGTTTGTGTTGACCCAAAGCTACCGCAGCCTCACCTCCACCAGTTGCCGAAGCGTCGTCCCCTCGGTAGCCGCCAATAATCTGGCTTCTGAGACCAGTGCATCAGAGATTTCACTGGTGGTTTTCATAAGGGTGCCCGTATTGATATGGGTAAATGGGCCTCACAGCGTAGTGCGCATTAAGTTTAGCGGCAACGACCGAATTTGCAGCAACCCCGGTGTGCGAGACTCAAGAATCCATTTCATTGAAAGCTCACTCATGATTCTCGAACTCGCCGACATCCGCATCCACCCTGGCCAGAATGCGGCTTTTGAAGAGGCCATCCAGCGCGGTGTGGCCACGGTGGCGTCCACTGCCAAAGGTTTCCAGGGCTACAAGGTGAACCGGGGGATCGAGTCCCCGGAACGCTATATCCTGCAAATTTTTTGGGACACGCTGGAAGACCACACGGTGGGGTTTCGCCAAGGGCCGCTGTTCGTGCAATGGCGGGCGATTGTGGGGCCATTCTTTGCGGTTCCACCGACTGTGGAGCACTTTGATTTGGTGGTTAAATCCGAGTCATAAACAGCTCGCCCACCACGACCATGGCACCCACAACGACCGAATCGCTCAGACAACAGTTGTACCGGGACATGTCGCCCCTGCACCTGACCCCGCTGTGGGAGGTGTTGCATGCCTTGGTACCCTCCCAACCCCTGTCACCCTGCGTATCTGCGCTATGGAAATATGAGCAGGTGCGACCTTTTTTGATGCGCGCGGGCGATGCCATTACCGCCGAAGAGGCGGTGCGCCGGGTGCTGATTCTGGAAAACCCGGCGCTCAAAGGGCAGTCAAGCATCACGCAGTCGTTGTACGCGGGTTTGCAGTTGATTTTGCCGGGCGAGGTAGCGCCCAGCCACCGCCATACGCAAAGTGCATTGCGCTTTATTGTTGAAGGGACCGGGGCGTTTACCGCCGTGAATGGTGAGCGCGCCACCATGCACCCGGGTGACTTCATCATCACGCCCAGTTGGACGTGGCACGACCACGGCAATGAATCGCAGGAGCCGGTGGTCTGGCTGGATGGGTTGGACATCCCGATGATTCGCTTTCTGGATGCCGGGTTTGCCGAAAACAGCACCGATAAATCGCAAACCATGGCCCAGCCGGAGGGCAGCAGTTTTGCGCGTTATGGCCACAATATGGCCCCCGTGCGGGGCGATGCGCCATTTGGTGCCACCTCGCCATTGTTCAGCTACCCCTATGCACGCAGCCGTGAAGCCCTGGACACGCTGGAGCGCCAGACCCCCTTGGACGCATGGGACGGCTTCAAACTGCGTTATGTCAACCCGCTAACCGGTGGCTCGCCCATGCCGACCATGGCCACTTTCATGCAGCGCCTGCCTGCGGGCTTTGTCGGCAAGCCGCACCGCCAAACCGACGGCACGGTATACAGCGTGGTGGAGGGTGCGGGAACTGCTTGCATCGACTCGCCACAGGGCACATTACGATTTAAGTTCGAGTCACGCGACCATTTTGTGGTGCCGTCATGGCAGACTCTGCGACTCGAATCTGCAGCAGGTTGTGTGGTGTTTAGTTATTCCGACCGTCCGGTGCATCAAGCGCTGGGCTTACATAAAGAAGAGAGAATTTCATGAGTTTTGTGTTCAACCCCGTCTCCGTTGTGTCCGTGCCGATTGTGGGTAAAACCGAACGCTTTCCGGTTCACCGCATTTACTGCGTGGGTCGCAACTATGAGGAGCATGCCAAAGAAATGGGCTTTACCGGGCGTGAGGCACCATTCTTCTTCTTGAAACCCACCGACGCACTGGTCGTGGTGAACGCCGGGGAAACCGGCTCCATGCCCTACCCCAGCCTGACCAAGAACCTGCACCACGAAATTGAGCTGGTGGTGGCCATTGGCACCGGCGGTAAAAATATCAAGGCGGCGAATGCCCTGCAGCACATCTACGGCTATGCCGTTGGCCTGGACATGACGCGCCGCGACCTGCAAAACGAGATGAAAAAGCAGGGCCGCCCCTGGTGTATCGGCAAGGCGTTTGATGCCTCGGCCCCCATTGGTCCCATTACCCCGGCTGAACAGGCAGGTGACGTGGCCCGGGCCGCGATCTCCCTGGCAGTGAACGGCACGGTGCGACAAAGCAGCACCGTTGCCAAACTGATCTGGAACATCGCCGAGACCATTGAGCATTTGTCAGCCGCCTGGGAGCTTCAGCCCGGCGACTTGATTTACACCGGTACGCCTGAAAACGTGGGCGCCGTGGTAGCGGGTGATGTGATGGTGGGCCACGTGGCGGGGCTGACATCGCTCGAAGTCGCCGTCAAGTAATGCGCCAGCGCGCAGGCTGCGCGATACCAAAAATAACAGGAGACTCCTTTGCAGCTACTCGAATCTTTGGCCAAGTTTTGCGCCATTTTGGCGGGCGTTTTGCTCACCAGCATTACCCTGATGACCTGCGTCAGCCTGATTGGACGAAATGCCATTGGCCTCACGCTGGTGGGTGATTTTGAACTGACCGGTGTAGCGGCCGGTGCGGCCATTGCTCTGTTTTTGCCCTGGTGCCAAATCAAACGGGGCAACATCATTGTGGATTTCTTTACCGCCAAAGCCAGTTCCAACACGATTGCAAGGTTGGATCGTATCGGGGCCTTGTTGTTGGCCCTGGCCCTGGGGCTGCTGGCGTGGCGCACAACGCTGGGCGGCATCAATGCCTTCAGCACCCAGTCGGGCACCATGATGCTGGGGTTTCCTGAGTGGGTGATCTATGTGTGCATGGTGCCACCGATGGCCTTGACGGCGGTGATCGCCTTGCGGCAATGCGTGATGGGTTTTGGTGACGAGGTAATCGCGTGAGCCCGCTAATGCTGACGCTGGTTATCTTTGCCATCATGCTGGTGCTGATGGCCGTGCGGGTACCCATTGCCATTTCGATGTTTGTGGCGGGTAGTGTGGGCTATGTGGGACAGGCCGGCTGGGGGCCACTGTCCAACTTTCTCAATACCCAGGCGTTTGCCCGGTTTGCCAGCTACGACCTGTCGGTCATTCCGTTGTTTATTTTGATGGGCAACTTTGCCACCCAAGGCGGCATTTCCAAAGCCCTATTTGGTTTTGCCAGCGCGGTGATGTCGCGTTTCAAGGGTGGCTTGGCGATGGCAGCGGTTTTGGCCAGTGCGGCTTTTGGCTCCATCTGTGGCTCATCCGTTGCCACAGCGGCCACCATTACCTCAGTGGCATTGCCAGAGATGAAGCGCCATGGTTACTCGGGCCGCTTATCAACCGGTACGCTGGCAGCGGGTGGCACGCTGGGGATTTTGATTCCGCCATCCGTCCCGCTGGTGATTTATGCCATTTTGGCCGAGCAAAATATTGCCAAGCTGTTTGCAGCGGCCATGGTGCCCGGCATCATTGCCATGCTGGGTTACATGGCGGCCATCGCAATTTATGTCCGACTGTTCCCCGGCCACGCGCCTGAAAACGACTCGGTGTCCGAAAAAATTACACTGAAAACCATGAAGGGCATTGCACCCATCGGCATTGTGTTTTTGATTGTTTTTGGCGGCATCTACGGTGGCTTGTTTACCCCCACGGAGGGCGCTGCGGTGGGTGCGGCATCCACCTTCATTGCCGCGCTGATGAAGGGCGAGCTGACACTGGGCAAGCTCAAGCAGTGTTTCTATGCCACAGCCGAGGGCTCCGCCATGATCTTCATGATCTTCATTGGCGCGGACATGATGAACTCCGCTTTGGCGCTTACACAAGTCCCCAATCAACTCGCCGGTGTGGTTCAGGGCTGGGGCTTGGCACCGCTGTGGGTGGTGTCTGCCATTTTGCTGTTTTATGTGGTGCTGGGCGCGGTGATGGACGAGCTGTCAATGCTGCTGCTGACGATTCCCATCTTTTTCCCGATGGTCATGGGCCTTGACTTTGGCATGCCCAAAGAGTCTGTTGCACTGTGGTTCGGCATCATGGTGCTGATGACGGTAGGTTTTGG
>JANOLC010000383.1:0-10482 GCA_031419575.1 Burkholderiales bacterium
CCGTTTACCGCGAAGTAATGGGCCGCCACTTCCCCGCCATGACCTGCGTGCAGGTGGCCGGCCTGATGGAGGCGCGCGCCAAGGTGGAGATTGAGGTGACGGCGGTGGTGCCGGATTGAAGGGTTTTCGAGGTTTTTGGCAAAGAAAATGGCCTGAAGTCCCTGTCAATGTTCAATAGCTTGCTATTGAATTAGTAGTATAACGGTGGAGTTTTGGTGCGCTGTAGTCAACCGAAATGGGGGTCAAAAATGGGGGGCAGATCACAATATCGCGGCAAGCGAAGTGCAGCCCCCTGCTACCGAGCTGGAAATCCGCGATGCGTTCGGGGGGGGGAATTGGCGGATCGTTATGTGGGGAACTCGTTAAAAAGGCGAAGGAATAAGGTAAGCCGCGACCTGCTGACCGGTAGGTCTGATCGTAAACTCTCCCGGATGTGCCACGCTAAAGCTGTTCACCTGCTCTGCTACGGGGCTTGCCGAGGGGTCAGCTTGGTGACTTCCGTTGTTGCGCGAAGTGTGGCCCTACTGGGATGGGCTTGTATCGGAAGCGTGATTCTGTTGACTGGCTGCGCCGATGCCAGCTACTACCTTCAATCCGCCCAAGGGCATGTGGCCCTGATGCGCGTGGCCAAGCCGGTGGACGACTGGATCGCCGACCCGCAAACGCCAGCCGAACTGAAAGCTCGGCTGGCTTTGTCGCAGCAAATTCGCCGCTTCGCTGTGACGGACTTGGGTCTGCCCGACAACGCCAGCTACCACCGCTATGCCGACCTTCAACGCCGTGCCGTGGTCTGGAATGTGGTGGCCGCGCCTGAGTTGTCGCTGACTCTGAAAACCTGGTGCTTTCCCGTGATGGGTTGTGTCGGTTACCGGGGCTATTTTGAGGAAGCTCAGGCACGCGCACTGGCGGCGGAGTTGTCGGCACAGGGGCTGGAGGTCAGCGTCTACGGCGTGCCCGCTTATTCCACTTTGGGTTGGATGAACTGGGCGGGGGGCGACCCGTTGCTCAACACCTTCATCAATTACCCGAACGGTGAGCTGGCCCGCCTGATTTTTCACGAGCTGGCGCACCAAGTGGTTTATGCCAAGGACGACACCACGTTCAACGAGTCGTTTGCCACCGTGGTGGAGCGCCTGGGTGGCGCGCGCTGGCTGCAGAGCCATGCCGGGGTGCAAGGTCTCGCCGCACTGGAAGCGGGTGCGATTCGACGCGCGCAGTTCAGGGCGCTGACACTGGCAACACGGCAGGCTTTGACCCGAATTTATGATACAAAAGACCCTGAAGTCCCCGTCAATACTGATAAATTTGCTATGAAAAAAATAGCATTTGAAAAATTCAAATCAGACTACGCACAGCTCAAGGCTTCGTGGCTTGGGGCCAGCAACGTCACTGCTGACACTGACCCGCCTGCCCACGCTGCCCAGTTTCGTGGCTTTGACGACTGGGTGGCCAAGGCCAACAACGCGTCGTTTGGTGCACAGGCCGCCTATGACGAGCTGGTACCGGAATTTGAGGCACTTTTTGCGCAATCAGCCCAGCAGCCTGGCGCACCGTGGCAACGGTTTTATGATGCAGTCAAGCGACTGGGCGACCTGCCCAAAGCGCAGCGTCGCCAGGTGCTTAAAGACCAGACCCAGAAGTATCTGACAACAAAACAGGAGACAAGCGGTGGCTAACATTCACATTCTGCGCAACCATAAACTGGGCTTGTCAGCGGCTCGGAAAGTCGCTTTCAAATGGGCGGAGCAGGCGCAAACCGAGTTGAAAATGGAGTGCACTTACGAAGAAGGTGCAACTCAGGATGAGGTGAGTTTTCAGCGCTCAGGGGTCAGCGGCACCCTGCATGTGACCAAAGACAAATTTGAGCTGGACGCAACGCTCGGTTTTTTGTTGGGGGCATTCAAGGATCGCATTGAAGACGAAATTGTGAAGAACCTGGATGCGCTGCTGGCCAAGGGCGCAGCCCCCAAAAAACCGGCGGCCAAAAAAGTGGCTACCAAAAAAGCATGATGGGGGCTGGTGTGACGGTACCTGCTCTGGGGCCGCTTGCGGGCCTCAAAGTGGTTGAGCTGGGCCAGTTGATTGCTGGCCCGTTTGCCGCCAAAACGCTTGGCGACTTCGGGGCAGATGTCATCAAGATCGAGCCACCCGCATCCCTGTCAGGCCAGAGTGGTGCCGAGGGTGGTGATCCGCTTCGACGCTGGCGTTTGCTCAAAGACGGCACTTCGGTCTGGTGGCAGGTGCAGTCGCGCAACAAGCGGTCGGTCGCGCTGGACTTACGGCAGCCCGAGGCACAGGACATCGTGCGCCGTCTGAGTGTGGAGGCCGATGTACTGATCGAGAACTTTCGCCCCGGCGCCATGGAGGGCTGGGGCTTGGGACCAGAGGTGCTGTTGGCGGCGAACCCAGGCTTGATCATGCTGCGTATCAGCGGCTACGGGCAAACCGGGCCGTACCGTGATCGTCCCGGTTTTGGAGTGGTGGCTGAGGCCATGGGTGGCTTGCGCCACCTGACGGCCGAACCAGGGCGTGTGCCGGTTCGCGTGGGGGTGAGCATTGGCGACACGCTGGCGGCGTTGCATGGGGTGATTGGCATCCTGATGGCGCTGCAACACCGCCACCAGTCGATGAGTGCTGTGACCCCCAAGGGCCAGGGCCAGGTGATTGACGTGGCACTTTATGAGGCGGTGTTCAATTGCATGGAAAGCCTGCTCCCCGAGTACAGCGCGTTCGGGGCCGTGCGGGGTGCTGCCGGCAGTGCATTGCCAGGCATTGCGCCCACCAATGCCTACCGTTGCCAGGACGGCAGCTACGCCATCATCGCGGGCAATGGCGACAGCATCTTCAAGCGGCTGATGCGGGCCATTGAGCGTGATGACTTGGCACAGGACGCGACGCTGGCCGACAACGCAGGCCGTGTCACGCGGGCGGCCGAGCTGGACGGCGCGATTGGCGACTGGGCGGCGTTGCGCTCGGTCGATGAGGTGCTGGCTGCACTGGACCAGGCCAGCGTGCCGGCCAGCAAAATCTACACCGTGGCCGACATTGCGGCGGATACGCATTACGCTGCACGCGGCATGCTGGCTGAGGTGACGATGACGGATGGCTCAAAGCTGACCGTGCCGGGCATTGTGCCCAAGCTGTCCACCACGCCGGGCGTGCATCGCCGCAATGCGCCTACGCTGGGCCAGGACACGGATGCCGTGCTGCAAGAGCTGGGTTTGACGGCCACCCAAATTGTGGCTTTGCGCGAGCGGGGCATCGTTCAATAAAGCCCTGAAAAGGCCGGTTTTTGAGGTGCAATGCCGCGCTTCGCCCAGCAGGGTGACTCCTAGAATTCAGCCATGACGCTGACCAAAGACCTAGACCAACAGCCCGCTTGGAACACCGACCTGCGCTTGCCACTGGTGACGGATGATTCCGATCTGTTTGAGTTTCAAATTCTGCTGGGTGGCATCTCTTTGGTGCTGAGCCGCATTCACGCGGTTCACGCCAAAAACAGGTTTACATACACACGCGGTTTGGCCATGAAATTGACCCGGGTGATTGAGTGCGGTGACCCCAAACAAGGGCGGCTAACTAGTGCACATTTGTCACAAGCCATGGCCGAATGCGACCGGGCACTGGACCCTGGCAGCCTCATCATTTTCAAGAAATTTATGCTGGACGCTCTGCAGCGCGAGCAAGCCCATGCGGTACGGACCGAGGTCGAGGACTTTACCTACAGCGCGTTTATGGCCGAGGAGCAATTGGCCAATTCATTTGCACGGCAGACCTCATCACACCGCTTGGTGAGTGGGGCGTCGTTTGGTATCTAGCTCAGCGTGCCAATCAGGTCAATATAGTCCTGCATTGCCGCCGCAGATTCGGTGCATTTAACCCCGTTCCACGCGTCCCACTTGGCGCGCCCTACCATGTCGGAAAACCCCGGCTTCTTGTCCGTGTTATCGCCCACGCTGCCTTGCTTGAACAAGGCGTAAAGCTTGAGCATGGTGGCGTTGTCGGGGCGTGAGGTCAGGTTTTTTGAGCTGGCCGCAGCGGCTTCAAATTGGGCTTTCAAGTCAGACATGATGTTCTCCTGGAGGGGTGGGGTTCGGGTGTATGCCCGGTATCTTACTGTCGTGGCGGGCTCAATCCACCAACTCGGCTTTGGCCATCTCAACGTCCAGCCGCTCCATCGCGTCAAAGGGTTGGGTGGCGGCGGCCTGCTCATAAAACAGGGTGGCCTCTGCCATCTTGCGGTCGCCTTCCAGCATGACCAGCGCGTTCGCATGTTCAATCAGGCCAATGACTGAGCTGGGGTTCAGTTTGATGGCTTCTTGAAACAGCTTCAGGCCCGTGTCTTTTTTGGCTCCGTAGGTCATGCCGCCAATCAGCGTGCCAACCTTGTCAATCACCTCGGCATGAAAAGCACCCAAAGCAATGTGCGCATCCGCATGTTTGGGTTGCAGCTTGATGGTGGTTTCTAACGCAGCTTTGACCTTGCTCCCCAAGCCCTGCGCCAGCGCCTTGGCCACGCTGATGCCCTGGCTATAGCGGCCGAGCGCGTAGGCCTGCCAGTAGTGTGCGTTGGCATTCAGCGGGTTGTCGGTCAACTGAGCTTCGGCCCGGTTGGCAACTTCCAGGTACAACTCCAGCCGCGTGTTTTCCTTTTTCTCAAGGTAGGTGGCATAAATGCATGTGGCTTTGTTGGCCAAGGTGATGCCTGCACCACTGGCCTTCAGGCCAATTTGGGCGCTGCGCTGAAACTCACCGTTGTGAAACAGCGCCCAGGCCTCCAGCAACTGTGCATCTTTAGGCAACGGCTCGGCATCGCCCAAGTGCAAGCGAGTCCAGTGTTTTTTGACGCTGGCTGCATCAAAATTAAACTCCCCCACTTGGGAGAAGGCTGTCCACTTCGCCATTTATAAGTCCCCTCTATTTTTGTATTCTTGATTTTTATTTGGCAGGGCTGCTGTAGGCCCCAACCAGGCTCAGCAGATGCATTCGTTGGCCCGTCTCAAGGTAGGGCACCAGCAGGTTGAGCACATGGTGTGCGCCGCGCAGCAGCGCAAACTGCGCGCTTTCTGGCTCCAGGGCGTTGCGGGGGTCACGCACGTATTCAAAGCTTAACCAATAAGTCAGCACCACCACCATGCTGGTGGCCGTGGCCTCAACTTCGCGCGAATCAATGGTCACGGCACCCGAGCGGCTCATGCTGTCCAGCAGGGCCTTGATAGAGCGGGTTTTGTTTTTCAGCACCGACTGAAAGTGCGTTTCCAGGCGACGGTTTTTACTGAGCAAATCGTTCAGGTCACGGTACAAAAAGCGATACTGCCAAATTAACTCAAACAGCGTGTGCATGAAGAACCAGGCATCTTCCACATCGCGCACGCCATCGCTGGCGTTGAGCAATTCGTTGAGCGACTTCTCATACCGGTCGAACAGTGAGTTGATCAACTCGTCTTTGGCCGGGTAGTGGTAATACAGGTTGCCCGGGCTGATGTTCAACTCGGCTGAAATCAGCGTGGTGGACACATTGGGCTCACCGAAGCGGTTGAACAGATCCAGCGTCACTTCAAGAATGCGCTCGGCAGTGCGTCGGGGTGCTTTTTTGATCATGCTGGCTGGGCACAGCGCCCTGATGATTGATTCAGCGACCGACTCACCACGTCGCCCAAGTCGTCCATCACCTCTTGCAGGCTGGTGATGGCCTGGCCCACACGGGTGGGGGCAGGCCGCGGCTGGGTTAGGTGGCGCTTGGGGTTGTTCAGCGCATCGTGGTCCAAACTAATGCCATGCTTGGCCAGCTTGGCGGACATGCCGGTTTTTTGGGAGCGCAGCATCTGGCGGGTTTGCTGGAAGGCGTGCTCAGCCAGGCGTCGGCGCTGGGCATAGCTAAAGGTGTTGGCCAGGTACATCTCGGGGTCGCGGTGATCGGGTTCAATCAAGATGATGTCGGTGCGTGGGTAAGCATGCGCGTAGTGCTTCATGCCCAGCGCCATGCGTGAATGAATCATGGAGCGAAACATCTGGCTCAGCACCGCTGGCAGGCCGCCATCCACAATGCGGGGAATGCTGCGTTTTTCATCCGGCAGTCCACGCTGCATGACCTTGGCCACCTGCGGTGCTGTGGCATCAAACGGCACCAAAGGGTTCAGGCACAGCATCAAATCAATGCCGTCATCCATCGCCACAGAGGCATGCATGGTTTTCTTGAGCGCACCGTCCACATAGTAATGGTCGTCAATTTCAACCGGCGGGAATAAACCTGGCAAGGCTGCGCTGGCTTGCACGGCCTGCGAAATAGGCACGTGATCCCAGCCGGGGCGACCAAAGGGCGCCGACTCGCCACTGTCTAAATTGGTGGCCACCAGGGTTAATTTGGTTTTGAGTTGGCGGAAATCATTGGTGCGGCCTTCGCGAGAAAACAACTTCGCCAACTGCACGTCAATTTGGTCGTTGGAGAAAACCCCGGTGGGCAGGCCTGCACCCAACCGCTCCAACGCGTGGGTGAATGATTGACGACCAATGGTAAGCCGCCACAGTGCAGACATCAGCAAGCCGGGAAACATGATGCCGCGACGTGCAAATTCACTGTAGGCCGGCACCATCAACCAAGAGGGATCAAACCTGTCAAACCTATCCGAGGGCGCATCACTGGCGTTGTCGTTCTCAATGAACGATGCACACAACTCGCGCGGCGTGATGCCGTTGGCCAAGCTGGCGGCAATAAACCCGCCTGCAGAAACGCCGACGTAATGATCCAGTTGGGTGAAGTCCAAGCCAATCAATGACTCGTCTAGCGCACACAAAGCCCCAATCTCATAAATCGCACCCAATGGGCCACCACCGGCCAGGGCGAGCGCGATTTTTGGGGAGTTGGCGGATTTCGGGTTCATGGCTCAAAGTGTAGAGTGACCCGTGCCGTGAATATGTTGCGTTGCAGCAAGCTTACTCAATGGTTTGGTCAATTGCAGATGTGAAAAAGGGACACCCATGCGCCCCTTTTTAATGGTGGGGACATCGCAAGTGATGCCCCGATAAGCTGACGCGTTTACGCGGCCTTGCGAACCCGCTTGGCGATTGCTTTTACTACGGGTGGTGCCGCATCTGCTGCCACTTTGGCTTTGCGTGGGGCGGCTGCGGGCTTGGCAACCACAGGCTTGGACGCAACGGCATCTTTGCTCGACAGGCGTTGAACACTTTTGTTCAGCTCGTCAATGCGTGCAATCAATGCGTTCACGTCTTTGGCCGACGGAACGCCCAGCTTGTTCAACGCTTTGGCAACGCGGTCTTCAAAAATGTTTTCCAACTTGTCCCAGTGGCCAGAGGCTTTGGAGGTGATGTCACCCGCCATGGCGGTCATGCGGTTGGTCGCTTCCGAAATTTTTTCCTCGGCGGCGGCTTGTGTTTTGCGTTGAATGCTGGTGCCCTCTTTCACCAGGGACTCAAGGGCTTTGGTGCCTTCAGCCTGCGCCTTGGCAAATGCGCCCATACCGGCTTGCCAAATCTGCTGCGCCGAGTCTTTGACTGAGCCCGCCATTTGCAGGCCGGGTTTGGTGGATTTAGCGGTAGTTTTGTTCTTTTGCAGTTTAGTGACCATGGTGAACTCCGGTTCATTCAAGTTTGAAAATTGCCTTCGCGCCGAAATAACAGGGTGTTGGCAAAACGTATGAACATAACTTTACGCGCCCACTAGCAGGATGTGTAGGGGCGCACTCCTAAATTGAACACGCTCAATGGCCTCGCTCGGGTGGCCTGCGAGTGCAGGCACGGGTTTCTTCTATATCGACGTAACAGAGGGTTTGAGCAAGAATTGCGGCTCTATTTTGGTCAACTGGGAGATTGATATGCAGTATTTTGTGACCGGTGCAACCGGCTTCATTGGCAAGCGGCTCGTTAAAAAACTGCTGGAGCGCAAAGGCTCAGTGGTGCATTTTTTGATCCGCAAAGAAAGCGAAGGCAAAGTTGCTGCACTGCGTGATTACTGGGGTGCCACTGCGGCGCGTGTTGTCCCCGTTTTTGGTGATTTGACGGCTAAAAAACTGGGTGTGTCAGCCGACAGTATCAAAGCGCTGAAAGGACAAGTTGACCATTTTTACCACTTGGCTGCGGTCTATGACCTGAGCGCCGACGAGGCCAGTCAGATTGCCGTGAACGTTGATGGCACTCGCAACACGGTGGACTTTGCCAAGGCGATTGACGCAGGTCACTTCCACCATGTGAGCTCCATTGCAGCCGCCGGCCTTTACGAAGGTGTGTTCCGTGAGGACATGTTTGAAGAAGCCGAGAATTACGACCACCCCTATTTCATGACCAAGCACGAGAGCGAAAAAATCGTGCGCAAAGAGGTCAAGGGTGCGTGGACGGTGTACCGCCCTGCCATGGTGGTGGGTGACAGCACGACGGGCGAGATGGACAAGATTGATGGGCCGTATTACCTCTTCAAGCTGATTCAACGCCTGCGTCAGGTCTTGCCACCCTGGATGCCCTCGGTGGGGCTGGAGGGCGGGCGGTTGAACATCGTTCCCGTGGACTTCGTCGTTAATGCGCTGGACTACATCAGCCACGGCAAAGCGGCCACCAAGGGTAAGTGCTTCCATTTGGTAGACCCGGTGGGATATCGGGTTGGCGATGTGCTCGATATTTTCAGCAAGGCGGCTCATGCACCCAAGATGAACCTGTTTGTCAATGCGGCGTTGCTTGGGTTTATTCCAAAGAGCGTCAAAAAGGGTTTGATGGCGCTGGCACCGGTGCGCCGGGTTTACCGTGCCGTGATCAAAGACTTGGGCGTGCCAGAGGATATGTTGACGTTCATCAACTACCCCACGCGCTTTGACTGCCGCGAGACCGAAGCCGCTTTGAAAGGCAGCGGAATCGCCGTGCCTAATTTGAAAGACTACGCATGGCGTTTGTGGGACTACTGGGAGCGCCACCTGGACCCATCACTCTTCATAGACCACAGTTTGCGTGGCACCGTAGGCGGCAAAGTGGTGTTGGTCACCGGTGGTTCGTCAGGTATTGGCTTGTCGGCAGCCTGCCGATTCGCCGAGGCAGGTGCTATCACCATCATTTGTGGACGGGGCGAGGACAAATTGATCGAAGCCAAGAAAATCATCCTGGAAGCGGGTGGCAAGAGCGCCAAAGTGTTCACCTATTCGGTGGATATTGCCGACCAGGACAGCTGTTCTGAATTCATCAAAACCCTGGAATCTGAGCACGGTGGCGTTGACTTCCTGATCAACAACGCGGGCCGTTCTATTCGCCGTGCGATTGAAGCCAGTTATGAGCGCTTTCACGATTTTGAGCGCACCATGCAGCTCAATTACTTTGGGTCACTGCGTGTCACCATGGGCTTGCTGCCCGGTATGGTGGCCAAGAAAAAAGGGCACATCGTTAACCTGAGCTCCATCAGCGTGCTGGTCAATGCGCCCCGGTTCTCAGCTTATGTGGCCTCTAAAGCCGCATTGGACGCATGGACAGGCTGTGCCGCCAGTGAATATGCCGACCAAGGCATTACCTTCACAACGATCAATATGCCATTGGTGCGCACGCCCATGACGGCACCGACCAAAATCTATGACAGCATGCCCCTGCTGGCGCCTGAGGAGGCTGCTGACATGATCGTCAACGCCTGCGTGGACAAGCCAGTGCGTATCGCAACGCGCCTGGGTAGCTCGGTGGAGTTGCTGCACGCTGTGTTGCCGCGTATTACCCAGATATTGATGAACACCACCTTCCGCATGTTCCCGGACAGCGCGGCTGCCAAGGGGGACAAGGCAGCTAAGCCCACGTTGTCACCTGAGGCGATTGCTATGGCGCAGATGATGCGGGGGATTCATTTTTGATGGGATGGGTGAACGGTTTCATCGGCCATGCATTTTCGGACAGGCATAATCCTAGGTTGTAGCGACATATAGAACCGAGTGGGGAATGCCGGATGAGCGTAATAGAAGAATCAAAAGAACAGGCTGAAATCAGCCTGCTGGAATTTTTGCTGGTTATTGCTGAAAACATCAAACTACTTGTCCTCGGGCCTGTTGTTGCCGGGTTACTTGCATTGGCCATTGCACTTGCATTGCCGCAAAAGTTTGTGAGTCAAGCCATTTTGGCGTTTCCCAGCAGTGCAAACACAAATGCAGCCCAAGCGGCTGTCATGATGGTATCTCCACTGGTGTTGGATCCTGTCCTTGTTGCGCATGATTTGACCAAAGGTCGGTCTATTCAGGTCGCTCGCACTGAGTTAGCTGATCAAGTCAAAGCGGCTGTTGGAAAAGATGGTTTGCTTAGGTTGGACGTCACAGCGAATTCGGCCCAAGAAGCCCATGCGTTGGCCAACGACATTATTGATAGTTGGCTCAAAAGTACAGCGCTTAGTGAACAAGAGCGCAAAGGCCTGGAAAAGCGCCTCAGTGTTGCACAAATCGGTCTTAAAGCCGTCACCGCATTTCTAGATCGACTGGCGCTGGATGGTGGCGCTAGTCTTGCTAAGCAGCTTGC
>JANOLC010000384.1:0-12663 GCA_031419575.1 Burkholderiales bacterium
GCGGTCCACTTGGAGGTACGGCGAGGAATAGTGTGCAGGATGGGCCGCATCGTCACTGGCGCCACCGCGCTCTTTGGCCAGCATGTCCAGCGTGTCAATCGGCAGGATGCCACGGTCCCACAGTGAGCCTTTGTAGCTGGAATATTGCCCACGCTCGCGCGCCAGCTCGGTGGAGGCCTCGTAGGCGTAGTAGCAAATGGCTTCCATGGAGGTGTCTGCAAAAGCCACGGCGGCCTCGCTGGCGTACGGAATGCGCAACTCGTACAGGCTATCTTGAAACGCCATGACTCCCAAACCGACCGGGCGATGGCGCAGGTTGGAATCACGCGCCTTTTTGACAGCGTAAAAGTTGATGTCAATGACGTTGTCCAGCATGCGCATGGCGGTCGTGATGGTTTTTTGCAACTTGGCGTGGTCCAGCACTTTGACGCCACTGGTATCGCTCTTCAGGTGCTGCAATAAATTGACCGAACCCAAGTTGCACACCGCAGTTTCCGTGTCGCTGGTGTTGAGCGTGATCTCGGTGCACAGATTGCTGGAGTGCACCACGCCCACATGCTGTTGGGGTGAGCGCACGTTGCAGGCATCCTTGAAGGTGATCCAGGGGTGGCCAGTCTCGAACAGCATGGTGAGCATCTTGCGCCACAGGTCGCTGGCCTGAATGGTGCGGGCGGGCTTGATCTCGCCACGGGCCGCCTTCTCTTCGTAGGCGACATAGGCGGTCTCAAAATCAGCGCCAAACTTGTCGTGCAGATCGGGCACATTGTTGGGCGAGAACAGGGTCCATTGGCCCTTTTCCATCACGCGGCGCATGAACAGGTCTGGAATCCAGTTGGCGGTGTTCATGTCATGTGTACGGCGGCGGTCATCGCCTGTGTTTTTGCGCAGCTCCAGGAATTCTTCAATGTCCAGGTGCCAGCTTTCCAGATAAGTGCACACGGCACCCTTGCGTTTGCCGCCCTGGTTCACGGCGACTGCCGTGTCGTTTACCACTTTGAGGAAGGGAACAACACCCTGCGACTCACCGTTGGTGCCTTTGATGTGGGAGCCTAGCGCGCGAACGCGGGTCCAGTCATTGCCCAAGCCACCTGCAAATTTGGACAGCAGGGCGTTTTCTTTGATGGACTCATAGATGCCATCCAGGTCATCTGGCACGGTCGTCAGGTAGCAGCTGGACAGCTGTGAGCGTAGCGTGCCACTGTTGAACAGTGTGGGCGTGCTAGACATGAAGTCAAAACTGGACAGCACTTCATAAAACTCAATGGCTCGCGTTTCGCGGTCAATTTCATTAAGTGACAAGCCCATGGCGACCCGCATGAAAAACGCTTGCGGCAATTCAATGCGCGACTTGCCCACGTGCAGAAAGTAACGGTCATACAGAGTCTGCAGGCCCAGGTAGTCAAACTTCAAATCGCGCTCGGCCTTGAGCGCACCGCCCAGGCGCTTCAAGTCAAACTGGAGCAACTTCTCGTCCAGTAGGTCATTGACCACACCCTTCTTGATAAAGTCGGGAAAGTAGTCCACATAGGCCTGGCCCATGTCGGCCTGCACCACGTCTTTGCCCAACACCTCCTTGGCGATGGTGTGAAATAGCAAACGCGCGGTTGCGTAGGTGTAATCTGGATCTTTTTCAATCAACGTGCGGGCTGCGAGGACTGAGGCCTTGTAGACCTCATCCATCGGTACACCGTCGTACAGATTGCGCATGGTCTCGGCCAGGATGGGTGCGGCCTTGATGTCAGCTCCCAAACCGGCGCAAGCGGCTTCAATCAAGCCATTCAGGCGATCCAGATCTAAAACTATGCGCTGACCATCTTCAATGGCATGCAATTGAGGCGCTTTGGGTGCCGTCTGGGTGATTTGTTTGGCGCGCTCTTGCGTGCGCTTTTCGCGGTAAAGCACATAGGCGCGTGCAGCTTCGTGATGGCTACCGCGCATCAAACCCAGTTCGACCTGGTCTTGCACATCTTCAATGTGAAATGTGCCACCACCAGGACGCGAACGCATCAGGGCGCGAATGACTGCTTGGGTCAACCCATCGACCATTTCCCGAACACTCGCTGATGCCGCACCCTGCGTACCGTGCACTGCCAGAAAAGCCTTCATCATCGCTACGGCGATTTTGTTGGGCTCAAACGGAACCACTGCGCCATTGCGGCGAATGATTTGGTAATGGCTCAACACGCTGCTGGAAACGTCTTGTGTGGTGGGCGCACTGTGAAGGTGGGTGTCATACCCTGTCGTCAGGGTGGATGTTGAGAGCGGCTGTTGCGCATGGTGTGCAGTCTGCATATTTCCTCGTCTTCGGCTAAGTATTTTGGGGTGATGCGTGGCTTGGGCGGGGCGTTTTTGCATTGCCACCGTGATCAACAGAACACACTATATATGGGGTCTAAAGTGAGCGCAAGCCACTACAGGTAGTGTAGTGGCAGGTGTTGCATGCGAGCCGCTTGACGACTATTTTTTTCAATTTGAGGTCAAGCCCAATAAACACGGTGCTTGCGAAGCGAAACCCGCTGCAAAGCCGCATGACGCTTGAATATGAAGCCCAAAAGTACCGATTGGCGAGGGCTGGCGTCGCGGTCAGGCAAGACGCCTGTTGCTTTAGGAGCTTAGGAGATCAGTGTACCCTCGGGAAAACACTGAGATGGCCAAGCCAGCGACTGGCTCAGGGCCAACCACTTAAACCCGGCTCCCGGATCAGCTTTGCGACTGGGGGCGACATGTTCATGCCCGGCGACATGTTTCACCGCGTATTGTTGTCCCAGCGCAGCACAAAGTCCGGCCAGTGATTCGTATTGCTCTGCCTCAAACTCGCCGCCCTCCAGACCCTCTAGCTCAATACCGATCGAGTTGTCATTGCAATTGGCTCGCCCCAAGTAACTGGACTCGCCAGCATGCCAGGCGCGACTGTCCGCACTCACAAATTGCCATAGATCGCCATTGCGCCGGATGTAGAAATGTGCTGACACCTGAGTGCCTTCGATGGATTTGAAATAGGGGTGGGCGTTCCAGTCAAGCTGGTTGGTGAACAGGCGCTGCACCTCATTGCCGCCAAACTCTCCCGGTGGCAAGCTGATGGAATGAACCACGATCAGATCAACCACGGCATTCGCAGGCCGTGGGCCAAAATTAGGGGATGCCAAATGATGCGCAAAGTGGTACCAACCGTTGCACCACAGGCGGTCAGGCAGTTTCGTCATTGGGCTCACTACTTTGAGGTAAGTCGATGCCCAAACGGGCAATACGGTAGCGGATTTGCCGCAGGCTCAAGCCCAGCCGAGTTGCGGCGGCCGTGCGATTGAAACGGGTTTCCTGCAACACCTTGACCAAAATTTCACGCTCCTGACTGTCCAGGTGGACTTGCAGGTCAGCCGGAATATGTTCTTGTATCTGTTCTTGAGTCTTTACTAGGGTGGCAGGCGGGCCGGTTTGAATGATCGCTGGTACTTCGACCCGCAAAAAATCGCCCAATGCCATGGGTATGGTTTGCTCCTGACCCAGGTCAATTTGCAACTCGTTGCCATCACTCAGGGCGACGGCCCGATGCAGCAAATTTTCCAGTTCCCGGACGTTGCCGCGAAGGGGCTCCAATGCCAACTGTTCAATCATGTGCCCCGACATGATGGGCACCGCGATGCCGGACTCGCTGGCAATACGTCTGAGCAAGGCATCACACAGTGCGGGCAAATCGCCGAGGCGCTCCCGCAGGGGGGGAATGAAAATTTCAATGACGTTGAGGCGGTAGTAAAGATCTTGCCGAAAGCGACCTGCTTGCACTTCCGCTGCCAAGTCGCGGTGGGTTGCACTGACGATACGCACATCCACGGGCTCTTCTTGAACCCCACCTACCGGACGCACACTGCGTTCCTGAATGGCGCGCAGCAATTTCGATTGCATGGCCAAGGGCAGGTCGCCAATTTCATCCAGAAACAGGGTGCCGCCGCTGGCTGCTTGAAAAAATCCTTCACGGTCTTGCGCAGCGCCGGTGTAGGCGCCTTTTTTGACGCCAAAAAACTCGGTTTCCAGAAGGTTCTCGGGAATGGCGCTGCAGTTCACCGCTATCAATAACCCTGCAGCTCGGTGGCTGTTGGCGTGCAGGGCGCAAGCCGCCAACTCTTTGCCCGTGCCCGATTCTCCCCGCACCAATACCGGTGCCATGCTGCGGGCAACTTTGGCGATGCGATCCCTCACGTTGCGCATGACCAGGGAGTCACCAACCAGGCGTTTCAGGGCGACATCACCTTGCATGGGATCATTTCGGTTGCCACCAGATTTGTGTCCCGATTCGCGGTTGGAGGTGCCGGGCGCCGCATAGGCCCGACGCTCCTTGGGGGGGGCGGTAGCATCCAAGGCGGCTGATGCAATCACCGCCCGAAACTGTTTGAGGTCAACCGGCTTGGTCAGGTAGTCAAAAGCCCCCGCTTTCAACGACTCCACGGCATTTTCCGCCGAGCCATAGGCGGTGATCACCACACAACGCGCCGACCGGTGTTCTGCCTTCACGCGTTGCAGGAGCTCCATGCCCATGCCGTCTGGCAGGCGCATGTCGGTGATCACAACATCAAAGCGCTTCTCGGTCAGCAACTGCCAGCCTTCTTGCAGACTGCCTGCCGTCTCGACTTGAAAGCCTTCACGCAACAAGGTCAACTCGTACAAGGTGCGCAGGTCGGGCTCGTCGTCCACGACCAAAATCTTGATGTTGTTCAGTGCTGCGTTAGTGGCCATGGTGTGAGAGGGATTCTGTCAGAAAAGAACACCATCATGACCCGCTTCAAGCGCATCATGATCGGTAGTCAGGGCCGCACGAAACATGATGGCAAACTCGTTCCCCTGAACATCTTGGCCGACCATCTGGCGTAGAGAGCGTTGATAGGCAAGTGCCGCACCCTGGCCATCACACAGTTCTCGGCAAATGTACAAACCCAGCCCGCTGGAGCGGCTGTCAGACGAGAAAAATGGCTCGAACAAATGCCGCTCTACGGATTGCTCCAAGGGTTGCCCGTCACTCCAGATGCCCAGAATCCCCAAGCCCTCTGAAGACAGGGAAGTCTCCACCTGAATTGAGTCAACTTGCTCACTGGCGAAGCGGCGCGCGTTGTCCAGCAGATTGATCAGCACGCGGCGCAGGTGTTCTGCCTCAAAGCCCACCTTGATGTCCGGTGTGAGCAGCGCCACCCGCAGGAGGTGGTGACTGTTGGTGTGTTGCGCCCAGTCGCGGCAAATGCGGGCTACCGCCTCGCTCAGAAGAAGCGACGTGCCCGCAGCCGTGTTCTCGCGGTTTTGCACGCGGGAAATATTGAGTACCTCGTCCACAATCCGACCCAACCGTTTGGCGTTTTGCGCCACCATCTGGGTGAGTTGTCGATGTCTGGGGTCGGCCATGTCTTCGTCCAGTAATGCATTGGCTTGGGTAATGGCCGCCAACGGGTTGCGAATCTCATGCGCAACGGCGGCAGACATGCGTCCCATGCTGGCGAGTTTTTCGGTGCGCATTCGCGCTTCAGACTCCCGCTGGTCCTGCAAAAACATCACGCACAGACTTTCTCCATTGGGACCTTGTGGTGCCGTCAGGCTGGCACGCACATGCAGGCGACGGTGCCCCATGCCGGTGTGTCGAATGATGACATCGGCGGGCGGTGGTGTCCGGTTTGAAAAACTCAAGCGGGCCACATCCGCCAGCCCGGCCCAGGCAAGCTCCCTGTTCAAGTTAAAACCCCCCTCTTCTTGCAGTGGCATTGAACCCAAAAACTCGCGGGCGACGGGGTTGGCAGCCCGCACTTCGCCCACCGCGTCAACGACCAGAATGCCATCGGCCAGGGATTCAATCACCAACTGGTTCACCTGTTGCTGCGTCTTGGCGGCCAGCTGACTGCGCAGTGATCGCTGCTCTTCCCGGGCCAGCCGGGTCGAAATTTGATGGGCCAACAAGGCAATGGCAAAACAGCCAGCACCGGTCAATGCAGACTGGGCAAAGTGTGCGGCTGCATTCCCTGGCACATAAATCGCCAACCAGATGGAATGTGTTAGCAGCAGCAGCGTCACCGCAGCCGCCGTACCCATTGCCAAAAACAACGAGCCCAACACAGCGGCCAGCAAGGCGGGCAGGGCTAGCAGCGGCGCGTAATTGATGGTGGCTCCTTGCAGAAACTGCAAGACGGCAAAAGCCACTACATCTACCCCAATCGTCAAGGCCCAGGGCGGGTCAAAGCTGCGGCCTAAACGTCTGGGCAGTGCAAACATCCTGACCCCAAGGGTGGCCGCAAAGTAGCCACCACACACAAAAATCAGCAGTGGATTGCTGTCCGGTGCCAGCGCCCACAACGCAATTTGCAGCAACAACAACATCAGACCCAGCGTGGCCCGCGCGGTCATGAAGCCCCGCCACAACCGCTCAAATTCGGTGGGCCCGTCGGGCAGTGCGTCAAGACCGATGGGAAGGGCCAGGAATGCAGCGGGAGCGCGCATTCAGCTCTCGGCGCGTTGCCTGTGTTCCAGGCTGCAATAGACACCACGTCGGCCGGTCACCGCATCTGACTTGGGTAGATGCAGATCGCAATGCAGGCAGCGCACCATTTCCAGTTGCGCAACCTCCGGGTTTGCGGATGACCGCTCAGGCTTGGCGGGGTTGCGAGGGGCGCGTCGACTGGAGCGAAACAGCCACACTCCGACCAGCACGGCGATGAGGACAAGCACGATCTTCATAATGTGCGCCCCAGCACGACTTCCATCACAAATCGCGAGCCCACATAACCCAGCAGCAGCAGCCCCGACCCTGCGTACAACACCCGCACGGCGACCCGACCACGCCACCCAAAACGGGCACGGCCAATCAGCAAGATGGCAAATGTTAGCCAGGACAGCAGGGAGAAAACAGTTTTATGGTCCCACTTGCGTGCAGCCTGTGGGCCATAGAGCTGCTCGCCAAACACCAGCGCTACCAACAAGGTGGCTGACAACAGCACAAAGCCCGCCGTGACGAACCGGAATGTGAGCCGCTCCAGCGTGAGCAGTGGCATGCCACTGTCGGGGTCGGCGGCCAGGCGAATACGCTCCTCGGCCCGTGTCATGAACCAACCGTGAGCGACCGCCACGCCAAACAAGCCGTAAGACGCAATGCCCAGCGCCCAGTGCAGGGGCAACCAGAGCGAGGCATTGGCATGAAGTAGATGGCCCGGAAATGCCAGGGCCAACAGCACGGCCGCCGCACCCAGTGCACTCAAGGTCCAGCGCGTTTGCAGTTTTGGGTAGACATGGCTTTCGACGGCATACACCGCAGCCACCAGCCACGCGGTAACACTGAGCGCGGGGGCAAATCCAAACCGAGCTTCTCCGCCCAGCATGGCCCACGCCAGCGTCAGCCCATGCAGCAGCCAGGCAGTCAGCGCAATGCCCCGGATCACCGAGGGGCTCAGGCGGGAGGCAGCCAGCGCCGGCACCGCATACGCGGCTGCCGCTGCGCCGGCCAAAGCCACCGAGGTTATGTCTGCACTGGGTAAAATCATGGTCAGAGTTTAGCGTTTCGTCTCCGGCACGATGCGCTTGGCAATCCCGTCCGCACACCAGGCGGTTCACTCACGCGGAACACATCCGCAATCCCTCAACATTCTCAAAATGGCCTCAGCACTTTCCGACAAGCTATCCCGCCTGGTCAAAGGCATTCGGGGCCAGGCCCGCATCACCGAGTCCAACGTGGCTGACATGTTGCGCGAAGTCCGTATGGCCCTGCTGGAGGCCGACGTGGCCCTGCCCGTGGTGCGCGACTTCATTGCCCGTGTCAAGGACAAGGCGATGGGCCAGGACGTGATGGGCTCGCTGCAGCCCGGCCAAATGTTGGTGAGCATCGTCAGCAAAGAGCTGGCCGCCACCATGGGCGAGGGTGTGAGCGACATCAATCTCAATGCCCAGCCGCCCGCCGTGATTTTGATGGCGGGCTTGCAGGGCGCGGGTAAAACCACCACCACGGCCAAGCTGGCCAAACACCTGATTGAGAAGCGCAAAAAGAAAGTGCTCACCGTCTCCGGTGACGTGTACCGCCCGGCGGCTATTGAACAGCTCAGGACGGTGACCGCGCAGGCGGGGGCCGAGTGGTTTCCCAGCACCTCCGATCAAAAACCAGTGGACATTGGTCTGGCCGCGCTGGATTACGCCCGTAAACATTATTTCGACGTGTTGCTGGTCGATACCGCCGGCCGTCTGGCGATTGACGAGGCGCTGATGCGTGAGATCAAGGAGCTGCACGCCGCCCTGAACCCGGTAGAGACGCTGTTTGTGGTGGATGCCATGCAGGGCCAGGATGCGGTCAACACCGCCAAGGCCTTCAAAGAGGCGCTGCCACTCACCGGCATCATCCTGACCAAGACAGACGGCGACTCACGCGGCGGTGCGGCCCTGTCGGTGCGACAAATTACCGGTGCGCCTATCAAGTTTTCTGGCACCAGCGAAAAGATTGATGGCCTGGAGGTGTTTGACGCCGAACGCCATGCCGGGCGCATTCTGGGCATGGGCGACATTCTGGCGCTGGTAGAGCAGGTCACCGCAGGCGTGGACATGGCGGCTGCGCAAAAGCTCGCGGCCAAGGTCAAGAGTGGTGCCGGGTTTGACCTGAATGACTTCCTGGGCCAGATTCAGCAGATGAAACAGATGGGGGGCCTGTCCAGCCTGATGGACAAGTTGCCCGCCGCCATGGCTGCCAAGGCGGGGCAGGTGGACATGGACCGTGCCGGGAATGACATCAAGCGCTAGGAAGGCATCATCCACAGCATGACCCCGCTGGAGCGTCGCAAACCCGACCTTATTAAAGCCACCCGCAAGCGGCGCATCGCCGCTGGTGCGGGCGTGCAGGTTCAGGAGGTCAACCGCATGCTCAAGGAGTTTGAGCAGATGCAGGACATGATGAAAAAGATGAAGGGCGGCGGCATGATGAAGATGATGAAACGCATGGGCGGGATGGGGGGCATGAAAGGCATGCCGAAGATGCCGTTTTAGCCGTCTACTTCGCTCCCGCCTTCGCCAGCACAAGTGGCGTGTTGCCCTGCCGGTCCGCCAGACGGGTTCTGGCACCCGCCGCCAGCAGTGCCCGCAGCGATCAGTTGCTTGACCACGCTGCCATTCGGATGCTTGGGGCTTTGGGGTGTTGGCATCCTTAGTGCGCGCCGGATAGCGCCCAGAAATCAGATCTCCAGCACATCCGCAAACAATTGCGCCTCACTCAACACCAGCGCCACGCTAGCCAACTCAACGCTGTCGCCGCGGGCAAAGGGGTGCAGGACCCACAGGCCGTCTGCCCCTTTGCGATAGCAGTCTGTGCTGCGGGTGTCCAGGTCGATCAACACGTATTCCTCCAGGCTGGGCAGGTTGCGGTAGTGGCTGAACTTCAGGCCCCGGTCATAGGCGGCGGTGTTGGGGGACAGCACTTCGATGATCAGTTTGGGCTCTGACTTTGACATGGCGCTGGCCCGGTCCAGTGCACTGCAAGTGACCAGCACATCGGGGTAGAAGTAGCTGTTGCTGGCAGCAACGTGGACGCGCATGTCGGCCACGTAAGTGCGGCACGGGCTGCCACTGAGATGCTGGCGCAGGGCCATATAAAAATTGCCTGTCACGGTGACGTGCCGATCTTCAGCCCCGGCCATGGCGAACACTTCGCCGTCAAGGTATTCATGACGACCCAACTGCGCTGGCTCCCACGCCAAGTAGTCGTCAGCAGTGAAAACGGGGTTTTGTGCTGTTTGGGCCATTGCTATTCCTTTTTAAGCGGGCACGGGCTGTTTTACCACCACTTCCCCCCGCAGCGTGAACGTCCGCGTCTCGGTGATATTCACATCCACCAGATGCCCGATCAGCCTTGCGGGCCCGGCAAAGTTGACGGCGCGATTGCATTCGGTGCGGCCCATCAGTTCCGTGCCGTCGCGTTTGGAAACGCCTTCGACCAGAATGCGCTGCACTGTGCCCAGGCGGCTCTCGGAGATGCGGGTGATGCTGGCGTTGATCACGCCCTGCAGATGGTGCAGGCGGCGCAGTTTCTCTTCGTGCGGCGTGTCGTCATGCAAATTGGCAGCCGGCGTGCCGGGGCGGGGGCTGAAGATAAAGCTGAAGCTGTTATCGAACCCCACATCGTCAATCAGCTTCATCATCTTGCCAAAGTCGTCTTCGGTTTCGCCGGGGAAACCGACGATGAAGTCACTGCTGATGGCCATGTCGGGGCGAATGGCGCGCAACTTGCGGATGGTGCTTTTGTATTCCATGGCCGTGTAGCCGCGTTTCATGGCCATCAAAATCCGGTCACTGCCGTGCTGCACGGGCAGGTGCAAGTGGCTCACCAGTTTGGGGATTTTGTCGTAGGCGGCAATGAGCGACGGCGTGAACTCATTGGGGTGGCTGGTGGTGTAACGAATGCGCTCAATGCCCGGGATGTCGGCCACGTACTCCAGCAAGGTCGCAAAGTCGGCCATGTCACTTGTTTCGGCATTAAAAGTGCCTGAAGTCCCCGTCGATATTGAAGAATTTGCTATCATTTTTGTACGATACGCGTTCACGTTCTGACCCAGCAGCGTGATCTCTTTCACGCCTTGGTCGGCCAGCCCGGCCACTTCCACCAACACGTCCTCAAACGGGCGGCTGACCTCTTCGCCCCGGGTGTAGGGCACCACGCAGTAGCTGCAGTATTTGGAGCAACCTTCCATGATGCTCACAAACGCTGTGGCACCTTCGACGCGCGCGGGTGGCAGGTGGTCAAACTTCTCGATCTCGGGGAAGCTGATGTCCACTTGTGATTTGTTTTGCAGCGTGCGCTGGTTCAGTAGCTCAGGCAAGCGGTGCAGGGTTTGCGGGCCAAACACCACGTCCACATAGGGCGCGCGGGCGATGATGGCAGCGCCCTCCTGGCTGGCCACGCAGCCGCCCACGCCAATCAATACGCCCTTTTTCTTGAGGTGGCGCACTCGGCCCAAGTCGGAGAAGACTTTTTCCTGTGCCTTCTCGCGCACCGAGCAAGTGTTGAACAAAATAAGGTCTGCCTCATCCACGTTTTGCGTGGCCTCGTAGCCCTGCGCGGCGTGCATCACGTCCACCATCTTGTCGGAGTCGTACTCGTTCATCTGGCAGCCGAAGGTTTTGATGAATACTTTTTTGGTCATGATGGGTAACTGGTGATTGCTATAGTTTGAATAGCTGACTATTGAATATTGGCAGGGACTTGCGGTGCTTTTTTATTGCTCCTTCCCTCGCTGGGGGAAGGTTGGGATGGGGGCGTCCCCACAGTGCCACGGCTTGCCCCCACCCTAACCCTCCCCCAGCGGGGGAGGGAATAAATCACGGTTTCTTGGTGCCTGGATAGCCGGGCAGTTGATCAAACGGAGTTTTGCCGTCATCCACTTTCGGCTTGTCGGCGTCCGAGCCAAACGTGATGTTGGTCACTGGGCCTTTGCCCACGCGTTTTTCAGTGGTTTCGGCCTCGGTCAATATCCAGACCTCATGCAGCAGGCCTTGCGGGTTGACCGTGTAGTTCACGGTCAGGTGCTGGCCCACAATTTGCCCCGACGTGACCAGCATGTTGTTAGCCGCGCGGATGCGCGCACCGGGTGACAGGCGCGCGGGGTTGCCGTTCAGCAGCACCTCGGGGGGCAATTTGACTTCCAGCGTGCCGCGTTTGGCAGCAGCTGGAAACGGGCGCAGGTTGGTTTGGCTTTGCCCAGCGAAGGGGGTCAGCATCAGCAGCCCCACGGAAGAGGCCAGTGCCCACACCATCAAGCGGCGCTTGAGCGGTACGGTGGTTAGTGAATGTCGTTGACAGCGGTTCATGGTGTATGTCCAGAGGCTGGTGAAGAGTAAGCCATGATTTTACGGGCAAGGCACAATATGAATTATTGTGCTTGTTTTCACCCACATCTGCCGTGACCTATCCTTCGCAAACTGACACTGAGCCCACACCGGTGCTTGACGACAAGCACCCGTTTCTCGTCGCCCTGGGAAAGCGTGTCTCCGCCCTGCGCGCGCGCCGGGGCATGACGCGCAAGGCGCTGGCGCTGGCGGCGGATGTGTCCGAGCGGCACTTGGCCAACATGGAATACGGTGTGGGCAACGCCTCCGTGCTGGTGCTGTTGCAAGTGTCGGGTGCCTTGCAGTGTTCCATGGGTGAGTTGATTGGCGATGTGACCACCTCGTCACCCGAGTGGCTGATGATTCGGGAGTTGCTGGAGCAGCGGGATGACGCCACCTTGCAACGCGTGCGCGTCGCGATTGGCGAAATGCTGGGCACGGGCGGTGGCAATGCCGCGGTCAGCTCCCGCATTGCACTGATAGGACTGCGTGGCGCGGGCAAGTCCACACTGGGCCAAATGCTGGCCGATGACTTGGGCTTTCCCTTTGTAGAGCTGAGCCGTGAGATCGAGAAATTCGCCGGTTGCAGCGTGGCCGAAATTCAGGCGCTGTACGGCGTGAGCGCCTATCGCCGTTATGAACGGCGCGCGCTGGAAGAAACCATCCAGCTCTACCCGGAAGCTGTCATCGCCACCCCTGGCGGCCTGGTATCAGACGTGGCCACCTTCAACCAGTTACTGGCCCACTGCACCACCGTTTGGCTTCAGGCCGACCCCGAAGACCACATGCGCCGCGTGACTGCGCAGGGTGATTTGCGCCCCATGGCCGCCAGCCGCGAGGCGA
>JANOLC010000385.1:0-3327 GCA_031419575.1 Burkholderiales bacterium
GCCTTGGGGATAGAGCAGGCCAGCGCCAGCATTGTGTTGAACAAGCTTCGACGCCATTTTGAAGACCCTTTGTTCAGCCGCACCTCAGCCGGCATGGAGCCAACGCCGCGAGCGCAACAGATTTACCCAGACGTTGTTGCGGCGCTGCTGCATCTGGACAAAGCCCGTGGTGCCAGCGGCGTTTTTCTGCCACAGCAGGCCAAGCGAGAATTTCGCATCTGCATGACCGACATCAGTGAAATTGTGCTGTTGCCACGCCTCATCAATCACTTGCAAAAAACTGCGCCCGGCCTGATCGTGGAGGCAGAAAAAATAACGCCGGAGAGCCGTCGCCGCATGGAGGCGGGCGACGCCGATCTGGCCGTAGGGTTCACACCCGACCTGGAGGCCGGTTTTTACCAGCAAGCCTTGTTTGCCCAGGATTTTGTCTGCCTGGCATCCAGCAGCCACCCCCGCATTGGCTCCAAACTCACTCGAAAAGCCTTCTCAGCCGAAGGGCACATTCTGGTGAAATCGTCAGGCACGGGCCACACCATCGTGGAGAAAGTCCTGGCCCAAAGCGGGGTGGAACGGCGCATTGTGCTGCGAGTGCAAAGCTTTCTGGGCGTCGCCCGCATCGTGGCGCAAACCGAATTTCTGGTGATCGTGCCGCGGCAATTGGGCAACGCCCTGGCGCAACAAGAAAGCGTGAAGATTCTGGAGCCACCCGTGCCATTGCCCACCTACAAAGTCAAACAACATTGGCATGAGCGCTATAACGCAGATGCGGGCAACATTTGGCTGCGCCAGGTGATGATGGCGCTTTTTGCAGGCAAGGCATCAGGCTCCAATCCATGAATTTTTACTTCGACTTCATTTCGCCCTACGGCTACTTTGCCTCACTGCGCATTGACGCGCTGGCGGCTCGCCATGGCCGAGACGCTGCATGGCATCCGATGCTGCTCGGGGTGTCAGTCATGAAAGTGATGGGGCTTAAACCGCTGTTAGACACCCCATTGAAAGGGCCTTACGTGAAGCGCGACGTGCTGCGCTATGCCCGCCAGCACGGCATCACGCTAGGTCGTGACCTGGAAGCACCGGCCATGAACCCGCTGACGGCCGCCCGCGCATTCTGCTGGGCCCAACAACATCATGCCGATTCGGCAAAAGCCCTGGCTCAAGTCATGTTGCATGCCTATTGGGTTGAGGGGCTTGACCTGTCCACCCCGTCGAACCTGCCTTTGCTGATGCTGCCAGACGGCATTGATGCCGCCGAGCTAATGACGGCCGTTCAGAGTGAAGAAGCTGCCCGTTTACTCAGGGCCGAGATCGAAGCCTCCCTCGCCGCCGGGGTGTTTGGCTCACCCACGGTGCTGGTGGACGGTGAAATGTTTTGGGGTGTGGACAAGCTCGATGACATAGCGCGCTGGCTGGAAACTGGTGGCTGGTAGCCAGCAGACCCGATCAATCGGATCTGTCAGCGCCCTTGATTCAAACGCATTGCTACCAACTGCTCGCGCAAGGCGGGCTTGAAAATCTTGCCGACCGCCGTGACCGGCATTGCATCAAGGATGATGACGCGTTTGGGCACGGCCGGGCGCTCATAGACGGTCGGTGCGACCGCTTGCAGCAGGGCCTCGGCCTCAATCATGGCACCTGCCTTCAGCGTCACAAACGCCACCGGCAACTCACCGGCATAGGCGTCGGGCTCACCCACCACGGCACACAAGGCCACTGCCGGGTGCGCGAGAAAAGCATCTTCCACCAGACCAGGATCAATGTTGTGCGCGCTGCGGATGATCAGGTCTTTGGCGCGACCCGTGATGTGGATGTAGCCCTGCGTGTCGATGTGCCCCAGGTCGCCGGAGATCAGCCAACGATGGCCCGACGGTCCATCCACCACAAACACGCCGTCGTTGTGCGCCGCGTGGGTGTAGCCGGGACTGAGGTGTGGGCCACGCAGAATGATCACCCCGGTCTGGCCGGTGGCACAGCGCTCATCCAGAATCGTTTGCCCATCACGCCACGGCACCACAAGAACTTCCGAAAATGGCAAACGCAGGCCTACCGAACCTGGCACTCGGGGAGCACCGGCAGGCTCGATGGCCACCAGACCGGCGCATTCGGTCATGCCCAGAATATTGCGAACGGGGATGCCCAACTGACGCTCAAACTGCGCCGCCAATTCGTTGGGCAGCGGTGAACCCCCGGTGTAGGCGACCTGAACGCTGACAATGTCGGTGTCCACAGGCACGCCCAGCAGCGTGGACAACACGGTGGGTACGCAGGCCAGAGCAGTCACCTTCTCGCGCTGCACAAACTTCCAGTAGTTTTTGACAAACGCCGGGTTACGCATGCCGCTGAGCGTGGGCAGTACCTGCGTGGCCCCGACCGACAACAAAGCCAGCCCATACACAAACGCCCCGGCCACGTGGAATAGGGGGAAGCCATTGATTTCGACCGTCGATTCATCAAAACCATAAAACAGCGGTGCGAACGCACTGGTGTGGGCTTCGTTGCCATGGGTGTGCAAGGCCAGCTTGGGCGCACCCGTGGTGCCCCCAGTGTGAAAGCAGGCAGCAATTCGGTCGGTATGAAGCTGGGGGTCAAAATCAAGTGTGTCATTCTGGCGCACCAACTCGCCCTGAAATACACGGACACCAGGTGCGGGAAAGGCACCCGGCGCATCGACGGCAATCTGCAGCACAGGCAGCGGGTACAACGCCAGCAGCTTCTCGACTGTGGGCCAGACATTCAGCTCGGCATTCGGCCCGAGCGCCACCAGCAACTTGGCCCCCGAGGCCTTGAGCAAAGCGGCGATGTGATCCGGCTGCAGCAAGTAGTTGATGGGGCAGACCCGCCCCGCCACTTGCGCGCCCCACAGCGCGAATTGAGTCTCGGGAATATTCGGCGCCAGAATCGCCACGCTGTCGTCAGGCCCAACACCCAGGCTGCGAAACAGATTGGCCGCGCGGTGAATATGCACCATCAACGCGCTGTAAGTCACCCCTTGCGGGGGCGTAGTCACTTCACCATCGGGCAAATACCGGAATGCATCACGCTCAGGAAATCGTGCCGCCGCACTGGCAATCAGCCCGTAAGTAGAGCGCGTGGCGCTAGCGCCCTGCGGATGCGCCTCCAGTTCCTCGATATCCGCCAGGCAAGTAATGGCTTTCACAGCCCCAGCAGCCGCACTGCGTTATCTTTCAAAATGCCGGGCATCACCTCAGGCTTGAAACCTGCATCCTCAAAGTCTTTCATCCAGCGATCCGGGGTGATCAGCGGGTAGTCACTGCCAAACAGGATGCGGTCTTTCAGCAGGGTGTTGGCGTAATGCACCAGTTGCTT